>JAVHLB010000004.1 GCA_031082425.1 Candidatus Edwardsbacteria bacterium
CCGTTGAAAATTGAAGAAGGCCAGACTAAATCGTTCGGCGGAATGGAGATCAAAGTCGAGAGGGTACTGGTCGCGTATTTCCAGGAAGATGATGTCGTATCCGATCAGACCCTGGCCGATATTTCGATAAAAAAGGACGGTAAAACCGTCCTTTTTTTATTGATTAGCCCGTGCTGATAATTACCTTCTCTTCTTCTTGGGCTTGGCCGGAGCCTGAGAGGCCTCCTTCTGCTTTTTGGCATATTCCAGGTAATTCTTATATTCCTGGGATTCCGGTTTAATTTCCAAGGCCCTGGTATAAGCAACTATGGCTTTATCGTAATCGACAACTGACGCATGCATGGCAACCGAACCCAGAAGGCTTAAAGCCTCAACATCGGTGTTATCAAGGGCTATAACTTTTTCCAATGGCTCAATGGCCTTTTTTACGTCGCTGCCTTCGAAGTAATAGGCCTGGCCCAGATTGAACCAGGTATTCTTCTCATCCGCCTTTAACGCCCCGGCAGTAGCAAATGCTTTCTGGGCCTGGGGGTAATCCCTTTTATACATATGGACCACTCCCAGCCAATAAAACCACTGATCATTATCCTTTTTTAGTTGAGTGGCTTTTACTAAATTCTTAATAGCTTCGTCCCAGTTCTGAGACTCCATTGCTGAACGGCCGACTTGATAATAGGCATCCGGATTATTGGGATCTATGGCTATGGCCCTGGCAAACAAGTCTTCCGATTCCTTGGTCTTGCCCATATATCGGAAAAGAAGCCCTTTTCTAATGAAGTTTTCCACCTTATTGGGAACCAGGTCTATGGCAAAATTTATTTGTTCCAAAGATTTCTCAATATTGAATGCTGCAGAATCCTTGCTCCCTGATACCGATTTTTTAAGGTACACTCCCGAAAGGTTGAATAAATCGTTCCAATTATCGTCCCAGGCCTTCTGCAGGGAATCCTTCTGGGTGGAGCTGTACTCAATGGCGCTGGCGTAAGATTTCCCGGCCTCCTTGTATTTTTTGGTCTGGACATAGCAATAGGCCAACAGGCCATGCATCTCAGGGTCCTTGGGGGCGTATTCCAGACCCTCATTCAGGGTCAGTATGGCCGCATCATAGTTGGGCGGATCCTCCTGCAGGCGGACCTTGGCCCCGCTGATATACTGGTTGCATCCCACCACTCCCAGGCTGATGATCACAGCAGCTACTATAAGCATAAATGTTTGGTTTTTAAATCTGCGCATTTTTACCTTCCTCTTTTGGTTTTATTTAATTCTTTACGTTTATTTTAACCCGTTATCATTTCAAAGTCAAGTTTAATTTATCGGCTTCTTGCTCCGGCTCATAGGCCGTTTCATCTGTCGTTCGATTTGATCAACATCCCCCGGGGAATCAACCGATAGGCAAGAGTAATTCGTGCGAAGAACCTTAATATCCGCCCCATTTTCCAGGGCTCTCAGCTGTTCAAGTTTCTCCAGCCGCTCCAGCCGTCCCTCAGGCCATTGGGTGAATTTAAGCAAAAAGTTCCGGCGATAGGCATACAGCCCTATGTGTTTCAGAAAAGGTCCGGCCCTTCCGGTATTTTCATCACGGATGAACGGTATGGGGCAGCGTGAAAAATACAGGGCCCGCCCTTGGGTATCGGTCACCACCTTGGCGGTAGTGGAATTGACAACATCGCCGGCATTCTTAAAATTGGTAGCCAGGGTGGCCATCTGTTCCTTGGGATTATCTAACATTTCTTTGGCCAGCAGGTTGATGGCCCTGTGATCTATCAGTGGCTCGTCCCCTTGAATGTTCAGGATAATGTTGAAGCCTCGGTACCGGGGTTTTCTGATGACCTCGGCGATCCGGTCGCTGCCGGACCGATGTTTTCTTGAGGTCAACACTGCCTGCCCGTTAAACCCCTTGACGAAGTTATATATCCGGATATCATCGGTGGCCACCACCACCTCATCCAGCATTTTGGCTCTCAGGCATCTTTGGTAGACATGTTGGATCATCGGCTTCCCGCATATCATGGCCAGTGGTTTGCCCGGATAGCGGGTGGAGCCGTAACGGGCCGGAATAACGCCTAATATTTTCATCTTTTTTTATGCTTTTGGCCCCGAATCCGCTACTTCTTTGGAAGCATAATCCTTATACTGCTCAAAGTTTTTGGCGAACATGGCCGCCAGCTCCCGGGCTTTTTTATCGTAGGCCGCCTGGTCCGCCCAGGTGTTCCTGGGGGTCATCACTTCGGCGGGCACCCCCTCACAGGCGTCGGGCACCAGGATGTTGAACACCGGATCCGGAGTAAATTTGGATTTTTCCAGCTGGCCGCTCAGAGCGGCGGTCAGCAATGCCCGGGTGATGGAGATCTTCATCCGGCTGCCCACCCCGGCCGGCCCGCCCGACCAGCCGGTGTTGACCAGCCAGCAGTTGGTTTTATGTTTTGCCAGTTTGTCCGCCAGCATGGCGGCGTACCTGGTGGGATGCAGGGGCATGAACGGGGCGCCGAAACAGGTGGAGAAGGTGGGCTGCGGTTGGTCGATCCCGGTCTCGGTCCCGGCCAGCTTGGAGGTGAAGCCCGACAGGAAATGATAACTGGCCATCTCCGGGGTCAGCTTGGCGATGGGCGGCAGCACCCCAAAAGCGTCGCAGGTTAAAAAGAAAACGTTCTTGGGATGCCCGCACACCCCGGGGATAACGCAGTTGGGGATATGCTCCACCGGATAGGTGGCCCGGGTGTTCTCGGTGATGTCGTCGGAATTATAATCTATCAGCCGGGTGTCCGGATCGACCACCACGTTCTCCAGCAGAGAGCCGAACCTGATGGCGTTGAATATCTGGGGCTCGGCCTCGGCCGATAATTTAATGACCTTGGCGTAGCAGCCGCCCTCGAAATTGAATATTCCGGCATCGGACCAGCCGTGCTCGTCGTCTCCGACCAGACGGCGGTTGGGATCGGCCGACAGGGTGGTCTTGCCGGTGCCGGAGAGGCCGAAGAACAGCGCGGGGGCTCCATCCGTGCCCAGGTTGGCCGAGCAGTGCATGGGAAAGACGTTCTGCTGGGGCATCAGGAAATTCATGATTGAAAATATGCTCTTCTTGATCTCCCCGCCGTACATGCTGCCTATGACCAGGTTGATCTTTTTTTCAAAGCTGACCCCGACGAAAGCGCTGGATTTCGTGCCGTCGGTCTTGGGGTCGGCTTTCAGGCTGCCGCAGCCCATCAACGTAAAGCCGGGGATAAAATTTTCCAGCTCTTGCTTGGTAGGCCGGATGAAAAGGGTCTGAGCGAACAACGCATGCCAGATAGTGTCGGTTATCACCCTGACCGCCAACCGGTGTTTGGAATCGGCTCCGGCAAATCCATCGAATACGTATATATCTTTATCGCTGAGATGATGGTATGCTTTATGCAGCAATTTATCGAATTGCTCCGGGGAACATTTTAAATTGACCTTGCCCCAGGCTATCAGGTCTTTTGTGGGCAGCTCCTCGGCTATGAACTTGTCATTGGGCGACCGCCCGGTCCTTTCTCCGGTCTTCACCACCAGAGCGCCGTTGGAGGCCAGGATCCCGTCGCTGGATGCCAGCGATTTTTCGATCAGTACCGCTGCCGGCAGGTTTCGGTAAACGGCTTTGGAGGTTTTTAGGCCCAATTCCTCAAGCACTTTTCTGATGTCCATACTGGATAAAACTCCTTATGTGATAGAAATTTTATGTTGCGTTTTATGGTTTGAAGGGTATGATGATTCTTTAGATCCTGCCTTTAAAGATCAACGGATTTCCTTTGGTAAATTCCTTTTGACCGTCCGCCCGGGCCTTTCCTCAGGAAATATTTCGGAGCCCTCCCGGCCTTTTTCTGCCCTCCTGGACATCGCCTATGGGCCGGGATTGATCTGCCATAAGTTTGAAGGCCGCCATAAGGCACATCTCCCTAACGGCGGCTGTCATCTGGTCGGCAGGTGTTAAACCCGGTCGGGCGCAAATTAAAGTTTTGACGGCTTAAGCACCCAGACCTCGGTGCTCTTGGGCAACAAGGCCTTGGTTATCTCGGCCTCAGAGCTGTTCAGTATTTTAACATTGGGCCGGCCGGCGGTGAAATCCTCCAGCGGCCCCAGGTTGAATCCCACGCTTTTGGTCTTGTAATGCATGGGGAGACAGATTTTGGGCGAGAGTGATTCCATTACCTTCCCGGCCTCGCCGGCATCCACCGTAAAGGTGCCTCCCACCGGGATCATAAGAACATCCACCGGGCCGATCTGGGAAGCCTCGATTTTACTCAAGAGATGACCCAGGTCGCCCAGATGGCAGAGGGTCATTCCGTCGATGGTATAGATGAATGCTATGCAGGCGCCCCGCTCCGAACCGCGACTGGCATCGTGGTACAGGCTGACGCCCCTGACCGAAATCCCCTTGAACACAAAGGCCCCGGCCTCCCGGAAGACCCGGGCCTTGTCGTGCTCCCGGCTGATGTAATTGTGGTCGGCATGGTTATGGCTGATGGTGATGACGTCGGTGGGTTCATCGATCTTCTTGTAGCCCACCGCCCCGCCGTAAGACCCCGACTCGTAGGGATCAGTCAGCAGCCTGGTCCCCTTGGCCGAGCTTAACTGAAATGACGAGTGTGCAAAATATTTTATCTTCATTTTACGCCAGGGTATTATATTGAAGGAAATCGATGGAAAAAAAGGCGAGCTATTTGCTCGCCGCGTTGACTTTGGGTTCGGGATATACGCTTATCTTTTTGCCGTCCCGACCCCGGGATTCAAACCAGACAAAACCGTCCGATATCGCAAACAGGGTGTCATCCTTTCCCCGCATCACGTTGAGCCCAGGATGGAATTTGGTCCCCCGCTGCCGGACCAACACCGCTCCGGCGGTTACCTTCTGGTTGCCGAAAGCCTTGATGCCCAGCCGCTGAGCATTGCTCTCGCGGCCGTTTCGGGATGATCCAACGCCTTTTTTATGTGCCATTATTCCTTATCTCCTTTGCCTGGATTCTTCTTGGCCGCGGCGGGTTTGGCCGCCGGGGCTTTCTTGGGTGCTTTTTTCTTCTCGACAGCCGGGGTCGCAGGTTTGGCTATGGCCTTGATCTTGGGATGGCTGACGGTGTTGACCAGCAGGTCGGTATAATGGGTCCGGGCTCCCCAGCGCCGGCGGTAGTCTTTTTTGGGCTTGTAGATCATGGCTGATATTTTGGCCGAGCGGGAGTGGCCTACCACCGTCACTTCGACAATAGCGTCCTTGATCGTCGGCTGGCCGATGATGACATCCTGCCCGTTGGAAAGCAGCAGCACCTTCTCCATCTTGTACTTCTGGCCCTCCTGGGCATCTATCCTGGGGATCCTTACCTTCTGATTCTCGGAGACCCTCACCTGGGTTCCTCCGCATTCGATCACTGCGTACATCTGATGTTACTCCTTAAGATACGATATATTGAAACAGCTATTTGCCGGAGGGAGCTTCCGGGATTTGATTCGCCGGCAGTTCGCCCGGCCTGCTTACAGGCTGTTGGTTTGATTTCTGTTCCTGCTGCATGGCCTTCTCTATGGCCGAGGCAGCCCGCCGGTCTTTGCCGGAGATCAGTGCCAGCGACAGCGAGGTCATCATGAATACCACGGCCAGAACGGTGGTGGCCCGGGTCAGGAAGGGGGCCGCGCCCCGCCCGCCGAAGAAGGTCTCGCCACCTCCGCCCAGCGCGCTGCCCAGCCCGCCTTTGCCGCTCTGCATCAGCACCACGCCGACCAGCAGCAGGCAGGCTATCAAATGAATCACCAATAAAAGGGTATGCACCTTATGTAAACCTCCCTGTAGTCCGGAGATATATCCGCCGGATCTTAAATTATGATTTTGCGCTAAGTTTTGTATTATAACAAATTTAGATATAATATTCAAGTATTTTTATTAAATTTTATAATTGACATCGGAGCCGGCATATACTATCATCATCATATGTATAAATGCTTGATATAGGTGCTGTTATGGAACTATCATCCCTGTCGTTCTCTTTGAGTCAGGCTCCCCAGGTCGCTTTTCCCCTAGCCAGGGCTGGCAAGGACTATCAACTGGCCATCATGGGCGGCGGTCCGGCCGGCCTGACCGCGGCGGTCTATGCCGCCCGCAAGAGGACCGATACGGTGCTGATCACCAGCGATCTGGGCGGGCAGGTGCTGTGGACCTCGGGCGTGGAGAATTATCCCGGCTTCCAGTATATTAAGGGCCAGGAGCTGATCGAGAAGTTCAAATCTCAGGTGGCCCAGTTCCCCATCGATGTTTCCCTGGGGTTTAAGATCATTTCGGTCGAGCCGCTTACCCAGGGATATAAGCTCTCCTTGGAGGACGGCTCGCATTTTACCGCCCGGTCGTTGATAATCGCCACCGGGAAGAAGTACCGCAATCTTAACGTCCCCGGCGAGAAGGAGCTGATCGGCAAGGGCGTGGCCTTCTGCGCCACCTGCGACGCCCCCCTGTTCGGTGGCAAAACGGTGGCGGTGGTGGGTGGTGGGAATTCCGCCCTGACCGCGGCCCAGGACCTTATGAGCTACGCCGAGAAAATATTTATTATAAACATCTCTTCGGAGATGCAGGGCGATCCTGTCTTATTGGAGCCGCTAAAAGCATCCGGTAAGATTGAGTTTATCATGGAACACAAGGTAACCGAGATATTAGGAAAGGATTCGGTGATTGGAATAAGAGTATCATCGACCGATGATGTAAAGCAACGGAAGATAGAGCTGTCAGGCGTCTTTGTGGAGATAGGATTGATCCCTAATTCCGATCTGTTCAAAGGGCTGGTGGATATGAACCAGCGTGGCGAGATAATGGTGGACTGCGCCTGTCGGACCTCGCAAGCCGGGGTGTTCGCCGCCGGGGATGTCACCACCGTGCCGGAGAAGCAGATAGTGGTGGCGGCCGGGGAGGGGGCCAAGGCGGCGTTGAGTGCCTACGAATGGCTGGCTAGGAATTGAAAAAAATATACTGGACTAAACTGTTGCGTTAAATAATGTAGGGACATGGCAAGCCATGTCCCTATTGTTTTTTTATGCCGACATCATTTCGTCCTGCCATGGAAAGGGACAGAGATAAGATCACGGATATATTTTTTCCAGCATCCTGGCAAACGGTATGGCTTCCCTTATATGCTGCAGGCCGCAGATCCAGCTCACCGTCCGCTCTATGCCGATCCCGAACCCGGAATGCGGCACGCTGCCGTAGCGCCTCAGGTCCACGTACCACTTGTAGGGCTCATAGGGCACCTTGTGCTCCTCCATCTTCTTGAGCAGCAGGTCCAGGTCGTGTATCCGCTGGCTGCCGCCGATGATCTCCCCGTAGCCCTCCGGGGCGTACAGGTCCGAGCCCAGCACCACCGAGGGATCATCCTGATCCGGCTGCATGTAAAAGGACTTGATGGCCGCCGGGAAGCGGTCCACGAACACCGGACGGTCAAATTTACCGGCGATGGCGGTATCGTGCGGCGCCCCGAAATCCTCCCCGTATTCGATGGGCACTCCGGCCTCATTGCATAATCTGACGGCCTCTTTATATGAGATCACCGGAAATGGCGCCTTGATCTTCTCCAGCGGCGCGGTGTCGCGCTCCAGGGTCTTCAGCTCGCCCTGGCACTCGCTCAGCACCTTCTCCATGATGGCGCAGATCATCCCTTCCTGGCACTGCATGTTCTCGGCATGCTCGAAATAGCTGGCCTCGGCGTCCATCATCCATAGCTCGGTCAGGTGCCGGCGGGTCTTGGATTTCTCGGCCCGGAAGGCCGGAGTGAAGGTGTAGACCTTGCCAAAGGCCGCGGCGGTGGCCTCGATGTACATCTGCCCGGACTGGGAAAGAAAGGCCGGCTCCCCGAAATAATCGGTCTGGAAAAGCGTGGTGGTCCCCTCGCAGGAGGTGGGGGTCAGTATCGGGGCCGGGGTGTGGATGAAGCCCTCTTTATGCAGGTAGCCGTGAATGGCCTGCTCGATGGTGTCGCGGACCCGCAGGGCGGCATGCTGTTTGGACGAGCGCATCCACAGGTGGCGGTGCTCCATCAAAAAGGCCGGGCCGTGTTCCTTGGGGGTGATGGGATAATCCAGGGACAGCTGTACTATCCGGAGATCGGTGACACCCAATTCGTACCCTGAGGGCGAACGCTTGTCCTCCTTTACCATTCCCTTGACGATGATGGAGGATTCCTGGCTTACCTTGTCGCCCAGTTCGAACATCTTGGCATCCACCTCGTTCTTGACCATCACCCCCTGGATGACGCCGGAGCCGTCGCGGATCTGCAAAAAATGTATCTTGCCCGAGGACCGCTTGTTGTAAAGCCAGCCCTTGAGGGTGACCTCCTGCCCCAGGTGTTTTCCGATGTCGGAGATATAGACGAAATCCAGCTTCATATTATCCCTGCATTGATATTTTTGATTTGGTGGTAAATTTACCAAACTTCGAGCCTGCAAGTCAAGATAAAAGGCTGGCCTGAGCGGCGGTGTTATAATTCATTTTCTCTTGACATATTTGTCCTTTTAAGCTACATTATTGCATATACTGTTGGCGGGGCTTTTTTGAGTTTCGCCTTTAATTGCCAGAAAGGACATAAATAATGGGGCACAAACCTATCGAAGTTTTAATGGACGGACAGCGTCTGCCGGCCAAGGCCGGGGAGCAGGTCCATAGCTTGTTCAGGCGCTATCCTCCGAACGCCGGAAAATTGCTGGCCGCCAAGATCAACCAGAACCTGGTCAGCCTGGACGCCATATTGCACGCCAATTGCCGTCTGACCCCGGTGTTTTACACCGACCGCGAGGGCCTGGCGGTCTATCGGCGGACGGCCTGTTTGATATTGTATGAGGCGGTGGAGGAGCTTTATCCCGAGGCCCGGATTATCGTGGGCCAGTCGCTGGCCAACGGCTATTATTTTGATTTTGTATCCGATAAGCCCATCGACCAGGAGATATTGAACAACATCGAGACCCGGATGAGACAGATTGTGTCCGAGGGCCGGCCCTTTGTAAGGGAATCCATATCCATCGAAGAGGCCAAGGAATATTTCGACGCCGAGGGCTATCACGACAAGATAAAACTTCTGACCACCACCCGCCTGACCGAGGCCAAGCTTATCGGCTGCGGGGTGTTCAAGGACATCCAGCACGGACCGGTCACGCCCACCACCGGGTTTATCGACCGCTTTGAACTGGCCCTTTACGCCCCCGGTTTTCTGCTGCGCTTTCCCCAATCCAAGAACCCGGAGAGGATCCCCGACCTCTCTCCCCAGACCAAGCTGTTCAATATCCACAAGGAGACCAAGGAATGGAACAAGATCCTAGGGGTCACCAACGTAGGCGAACTTAACGAGATCTGTCTGACCAAGGAGATCGGCAACCTGATCCGGATATCCGAAGGCTTTCATGAAAAGCGCATCGCCCAGATCGCCGA
The DNA here is from genome assembly GCA_031082425.1 of Candidatus Edwardsbacteria bacterium. Lineage (NCBI taxonomy): Bacteria > Candidatus Edwardsiibacteriota > Candidatus Edwardsiibacteriota bacterium. Next base: position 9,404 of record JAVHLB010000004.1, read on the forward strand.
CATCATCACCTCCCAGCGTGACAAGGTGAAGCTGGTGCTGATCGCCGGGCCATCCTCCTCAGGCAAAACCACCTTCAGTAAAAGACTGATGATCCAGCTCAAGGTCAACGGCCTGAGGCCCATCGCCCTGTCCACCGACAATTACTTCCTGGGGCGGGCCCAGACCCCGCTGGGCGACGACGGCAAGCCCGATTTCGAATCCCTGCGGGCGGTGGATCTGGAACTGTTCAACCAGCAGATGACCGAACTGCTGAATGGCCGGGAAGTGGCCACCCCGATCTATAATTTCCACACCGGGACCCGGGACGAAAGGACCGTCAGCCTGAAGCTGGAGGCCAACGACATCCTGCTGGTGGAGGGCATTCATGGTTTGAACCAGAAGCTCACCCAGTCGGTGCCCCGGGAGAACAAGCTCAAGGTCTATATCAGCGCCCTGACCCAGCTGTGTCTGGACGACCATAACCGGATCATGACCTCGGATGTCCGGCTGTTGCGGAGGATAGTCCGCGACCGCAAGTTCCGGAGCTACAGCGCCGCCCACACCCTTCAGGTGTGGCCCTCGGTGCAGCGGGGCGAGGAACACAATATTTTTCCCTTCCAGGAGGAGGCCGATGTAATGTTCAATTCCACCTTGGTATACGAGCCATCGGTGCTGAGGATGTATGCCGAGCGTTTTTTGCTGGAGGTACCCACCGACGACGAGAGCTTCGGCGAGGCCTACCGCTTGCTGCATTTTGTAAGGATGTTCGTGCCGGTGTTTGCCGATGAAGTGCCCCACACCTCTATCTTGCGCGAATTCATCGGCGGCAGCACTTTTGAGTATTGATAAAATTCAGCAACGCAAAAGCCCTTCCGAAACATTCGGAAGGGCTTTTTTATATTCAAACTACTGCCTGGCCTCCAGCCGATAACCGGCCTCCTCTTCATTTCTATGGTAGTCGAATGAAGAAATGATTTTCCGGTCGTTGGTTATATCGCCAAGAATGGCCGGATAACTGCCGTTAAGCATGTAATAAACATCGATCCTGTTTTTCAGCCAACCCATCCTGGCCCTGATAGCCTCCCGCTGTATCAGGTTATTTTTTTTTGCTGTCAGCAGATAGATCCGGTGGGCCCCCAAGCCCGCCCCGCCCAAAACCGCCAATCCCAGCAGTACCGCTGCCGCTGTTATGATCTTACCGGCTGCGCTGGCCGTTTTCTTAGCCTGCCTTTCGGCCACCTTTGCCTCTGGCTCCGGGGTATGGATTATCTCCACCGTTCCCGACATCAGCAGATTATAGACCGCATTGAAGGTCCGGAAACGGCCCAGATAGGTATCCCCTATCATCTGGCTGATGGTCCTGGAGCCGTCTATCATTTCGAATATCTGCTGAATATCGGTTGAGATCTCAAGGCCGGTGACGGTATCCTGGATCTTTTTCAGGATGACGCCGTCGGAGGGCAGGGCCTTGGCAATGGCCGGCCATTCATCCTTGCGCCTTAAAGTTTCCAGCAGCAACGATTCGGCCGGAACGGCCACCTGGGAGCGGCTGTTCTGATACAGTCTCTCCTCGGGATTGAACTTGTAACGGGCATCGCTCCAGGTGAAGACCTCGTCCAGCACCTCCTGGATCTTGAAGATCACCAAGTCGTCTATCTCCTCCTGGGCCATCAGCCCCTCCTTCAGAAGCAGTTCCCCCAGTGGGATCCCGGTATCGACCTGTATCTTCAGGATGGATTCCAGCTTTGCCTGCTGCACCTTTTTTGACCTCAGCAGATAGTTCTGCAGCTGGTCCTGACGGCCCTGACGGCCGTACACCGCCCCGGTGATCTTACCATGATCGAAGGCGATGGAGGCTTTGTCGTTTTTTGATGTCAGCTGGAGCACCCCGGCTTTCTGGTTGCCGGCGATGAACTGCAGGACATCCGCCAGGCCGAATTCTTTTACATTACCTTCAAGCGGCATCTGATGCTCCTTGGTTTCTGAACAGATGAAGATAGCCCGCCCAGGAGATGAGATATAATCCCGCCAGGATGCCTGCGGCGGCCCAATAAAAACCATCCGCCGCCGGAAAATCCAGCCGGGCCGCTATCCAGGGAGAGATGAACAACATCAGGCCGGCATACAGCATTCCCAGGGAGAGGGAAAGAAGCAATCCCTTTATGACGCTTCCCCCCATCACATACGAGGAGCCCGGCAGGAAAAAGTTTGCCGGTCCGGAGATCATCCGCTTCCTCTTCACAGCCTGTCGGGAGAGCACCTCCGCCGCCTTTTGCTGCAGCTCCTGCGACTGGATGGAAAACACCTGGTTATGGCATTCCTGACAATATTGGTTTCCGTCCTGGGCCGGGGATTGGCATCGGTCGCAGATATATCGTCCGCATAGCCAGCAGTTGCGGACCGTTAGGCTATCCTTTACCAGGATCAGCCATATGGTGATCAGAGCCACCAGCCCCAGCCAGGCCCATAAAGACAGCCAGAGATTCAGCTGGGTGAGGCTGGTGAACTCCGTCGCATCTAAGGAAGCCAACGGCTTCCATCCCCTCCATACTTCCGGCCACAGCAGTTCCAAGCCAAGCTGGGCATCCATCACCATATTGCCGCCCGACCCCCGGCTCCGGCTTTCCATTCTGGCCGGGGCCAGCGAGGCGGCCCTCTCCAGTTCCTCCCGGGCCCGGGTGAAATCGATGGCCTTGAAATGCACCTGCCCCAGGTTGTAATGGGCCTCCGCCAGATCCTGGTCGGCTTCGATGGCTAGGCGGTAAAACGAGGCCGCGCTGTCGAACTGCCCCTTGAAATAATAAATATTCCCCAGATTATTCAGGGCGGCGGGATTGTTCCCCGATGCTTCGATAATGGCCGTCAGATAAGCCTGGGCCCGGTCAAGTTTCCCCCGGTTCTTCTCCATCAGAGAGAGGGCGTATATCGGTTTCAGGTCCGAAGGATCCAACTGCTGCTGAGCGGCCAGGTCCTGAACCAGCCCGTTGTTCCACTCCGAGGTATTGGCAACCGCCAAGGCTTCAACCCGCCCCTGATCGCTGACTTTGAAGAACTGGTGAACCAGATTGAAGCCGGCCGCCGAACAGCCGATCAGGGCCATGGTTATCCAGAAGACCACCTTCTCCCGGGTCCTTCCCATGGCGATGGCAGCTCCGGCCGGGAGGATCACGGCCAGGGCCAGACTGAATCCGGCTATGATAATCAATAAGCCGACGCCCACTGACGTAATCAGGAATATCCGCCCGAAATAAGGCCAACTTTTAGGGAGCAGGTCGGAGAGCAGGTGAAACAGGTAGGGAAGGTATTTTACCGCCAGCAACAGCAGGAAGAACAGGCCTCCCGCCATCAGGGCCAGCGAGAGTCCAAATATCCCCAGCCATAATGCCCTGTATCTATAGCGGAAATCCTGCCGGTAGCCGTTGATGGTCTGGATGAACTGCCCCAGGGCCGATGCCACTCCGCTAATGTGGCAGTTGGCCTGGAAATGGTAGATATTGTTTTTAAAGGAGTACTGATCGGCCAACAGGGCCAGCCGGGAATATTTTTGCGCCCCTTCCCAGTCCTTATCCTTCAGGGCCTGGCGGGTTATATCTCCCCAATAGGCCCCGACCACGGGAAGGTCCAATCCCAGCGCCCGGCTACGGATTAATGAGGACTCGGCGGCGGCCAAGGCCTCCTCCGGCATCCCTTGATGCTGGTAGTCCAGGCTTCTTTGCCGCCACTCCCGCCATTGCATTAGATTAGCCCAGGCGGCAGTGTCGGCAACCACGGTCGGCCCAACGGAAGCTGGGGCTATCTCCAGGCTATCTTTCTGGCCATAGCATAGCCCGGACATTAGCAGAAGGGCGGTAAATATTAATAGCTGTCTTCGCATTCTCGATTGTTGTAATTAAGTACGATAGTTGCCCAAAATGTCATATAGCAGGCTTTTTTAATGATAGTGTATATATCGGTTAAAAGTCAAGCAAAAAGGTTTGCATTTTCCCCCCTTAATTTGGTATCATTCCCCTGTATGGAGATTTTGATCGCCACCAGAAACAATGACAAGGTCCGGGAGATCTCGGAGATATTGGATCTGTCCGACACCCGCTTCGTTGGATTGGACGGCTTTCCCGACTGCCCTGAGGCCGAGGAGACCGGCCGGACCTTCGATGACAATGCCCTGATCAAAGCCAGCCAGGCGGCTTATTACAGCGGCCTTTGGGCCCTGGCCGACGATTCCGGCCTGGTGATAGATGCTCTGGATGGCCAGCCCGGAATCCTTTCCGCCCGTTTTGCCGGGCCGGAGGCCGATTCCCGGGACAACTTGATGAAAGTGCTGAAGCTGATGAAACAGGTCCCGGCCGAAAAAAGGACTGCCCGCTTTATCTGTGTCCTGTGCCTGGTGGGGAACAATAACCGGGCTTTTTTTACCCGGGGCGAGATCGAAGGGATGATAACCACAAACCCCCTCGGCAGCAACGGTTTTGGCTACGACCCCATTTTCCTTCCGGCCGGGTTTGCCAAGACCTTTGCCCAGCTGGACCCCCCGGAAAAGAACCGGATCAGCCACCGCTCCCGGGCCTTGAAAAAGATGCGGGCGTTGATCAACGGCTTGACCTCCCCGGGCTCGCCTAAAACTTAGCTTGACATATCAACCTTTGGTATAATATAATTACTGTTTGCTGAAGATGCTACGGGGTGTGGCGCAGTTGGTAGCGCGCTTGCTTTGGGAGCAAGAAGCCCCCAGTTCGAGTCTGGGCACCCCGACCAGCTTAGATTGCAGGAATAGATTTCTGATTTTGGGGTAGCTCTGAAATAGACCGGATTAAATTATCTATATTGTTCAGTTTTTTAATAAATGTCGGGGAGTAGCGCAGCCCGGTAGCGCACCTGGTTCGGGACCAGGGGGTCGGAGGTTCGAATCCTCTCTCCCCGACCATTTTGATCTAGCGGGGTCGTCCCGATAAACTCGGGATATGCCCTGTCGTTTTACGCCGGGAGTACCGGATAGATTTTAGATAATGGATTAGGGATGCCGGGAAGCAATCCGATGGTTGACATTGTTTCCCAATTATCCAATATTACTGATCTTTTATCAAAAATGCGCCTGTAGCTCAGCTGGATAGAGCATCTGCCTTCTAAGCAGAGGGTCACAGGTTCGAATCCTGTCAGGCGTACCATTTTAGGGAATTGGGAATTGATCTGTGTTATCTTGACCCTGCAATTTCGGGAACCAGAATCGGAACCTGTATTGACATTAATAAAATGCTCTGTGGGTTGCGCAAAAACCTTAGAAACAAAATGTAAATATAGCTCCCCAGGTCCCAATAATCTATTTACAAATCCCAAGCATGGTGGATGTAGTTCAGCTGGTTAGAACGTCGGATTGTGGATCCGAAGGTCGGGGGTTCGAATCCCCTCATCCACCCCACCAAATATAAAGAAACCCGGGCGATAATTCGTCCGGGTTTCTTTTAATTGGGGAAAGCGCCTGCATTTCAAGGCTGCGCTTTTTTTATTTGAGTTTATCTGCCTTTTCCGCCGTCCTTCTTTCCGCCGGCACCATCTTTAGGTGTCATTTCATCGTCTTTGCTGTCCTTTTGCTGAGTGCGGGTTTTATTTTGGGATTTTTCTTTAGTCTGAGTGGAATCGGCAATACCGTCACCGTCCTCGTCTCGGTAACGTTTCTGCTCCATGGTTCCTTTGCCTTTGTCACCCTCCTCGGTGCGAACCCGAAGCTTGTCGTCTTCCCCCTGATTCTTGGTGCGGACCTGGTTCTTTTCCTTGACCTGAGCGGAATCGCCTTCGGCCAATTTTTTCTCTTCTCTGGTTTGGGTTTGAATCATTTCACCCTGGCCCTTGTCGCCTTCTTCGGTGCGGGTTCGGATTTGGGCCTCTTCGCCCTTGTTTTGGGTCTTGATCTGGTTCTTAACCTTCAGGCTGTCAACATCGGTTTTGGGCTTTTGCCCGGCAGCGAAGACTGTGGCCGAAAAAGAAAAGATTAGAACCGGCAATAATGCCATGGTTAGTTTTTTCATTTTTCTCCTTTGGATTTAAGGGTTTATACATTTATCTAAATTAGAGACAATATGTTATCTTCGGGTTCCCTTTCGGCATTGCTGAAAAATATCATTGATACGCCTCTACTTAATGCGTCTGAATAAGCATTGCCCAATGGTCACTTATGTGGTTTACACAATTAGCATGGTATGATGCCCGGTTTGGTAAGTTACCGCAGGATATTTGGAGCACCCCAAATGAGGGTTCAAACGGGCTTTTGTCGTTGAGAAAAAATATCACTTCCCATGGTAGATGATAAATCCCAACGTCATGGCGATCAAATCGAAAACGGCATGGGCCGTTACCGCCTCCATTGCATTTCTCTTTCTCAGGTAAACCAACCCGTTAAGCAAACCTAAAATTGCGGTGGATATCATTCCCGAGGTTCCTTGATAGGCGTGCCCCAGCCCGAACATTGCCGAGAAAAATATCAGGGCAAAGATCAGGCCGGCGGTCTTGAAGGCCTTCTCGAATCTGGTCAGAACGAATATCCGCCAGATCTCCTCCAGAAATCCTCCCTTGAAAATGGCCATGGATAACAAAATCGGAATGTAATACAAATTGCTGAACAGATACCTAATGTTCTCGCCTTCGGCCGCGGCGTCGGGCAGCAGGTACTCCAGAACCGGGCTGATCAGAAAAGTATCCAGGGCAAAGATGCCGATCCCGAACAACAGACCAATAAATATCTGCCGGCCCAGTTTGCTCTTATTAAATCCCAGTGAACCGAAATTTTCATCGGTCAGTTTAAGCAGATACCAGACCAGCAGGAAGGTGAGCACACCAACCGTAACGATATACAGCGAGGCTTGTGGTAGGTTTTCGCTAAGTTTGACCTTCAGGCCCAGTTGTTCGGGCAAAGAAGGCTTGGTGGAGATATAATTGAAGATCTTCTGAATCCAGCCTATGGCGATTATGCCGATAGACAGATAGATCGCATTCCTGACCGTTGGTTTTTTCATATCATCCTCATTATCATTTGCTGTTATACTAAACCTTCAGTATGCAAAGCATGCCTGAGCCAGGCCGAAGGGAACGCTAATAAATTAATAAAATTTTATATCAATTCTTATCCCGCCGGGATATATTACTGGCTTTCGCGTGAAGGAAACAGGGCACTTCGCGTCCTTAGCATCTTTGCGGTATGGAAGCTCAATCTAATATTATATCTCAATCTGGGGCGACATGCTAAACTGCTGTTTGCCGGGCTTATTGGGCACCACGTGGCATTTGCGGCAGCGGGCCTCGTATTTCTCGGCGGACCCCACCGAGACCACCTCGCTGTCATAGGGCGCCGGATGGCCGTCCAGCAGACGCTGGGTGCGGGTGGCGGGCTCGCCGCATATTGAACAGATGGCGGATAGCTTGTCCACCTTTTCGGCCAGGGTCAACAGCTGCGGCATCGGCCCGAAGGGCTCTCCCCGGAAATCCATATCCAGCCCGGAGATTATCACCCGGATATCCTGGTGGGCTATCTCCTCGATGGCCGGAATTATATCTTCCCCGTAAAATTGCACCTCGTCTATGCCCACCACCTGAATTTTATTATCCACTGCGCCTATGATATCGCCGGCGGTCAGGCAGGTGACGGTGGGAAGTTTTAAGCCGTAATGGGTGGTTATGCACAACTCATCGTACCGGGTATCGAATGAATGCTTGAATATCTGCACTTTCTGCCTGGCATAGCTGGCCCGTTTTAACCGGCGGATCAGCTCCTCGGTCTTACCGCTGAACATGCATCCACAGATGACCTCGATTTGTCCCTGTTGCATTTCAATCCTAACGATTAATTTGGAGTAACTATACACTTAAAGCGACGTTAAAATCAAGTGAATATTAGACACCGCCAATGGTAGCTGGGTAGCAGGCGATTGTTGTACAAAGTTTAAAAATAAAAATCTTAGTGGCTTTGTAGCTAAAAAATAACCTGGATTGTTTCGTTTGCCAGCAAAGTCAGCCTGCTCGCAATGGCCGAAAATCCAAGCTCCGTAAAATCTGGGTGGATCATTGTCCTATTATCCTACAGATCTCCTGGGCTGGCCAGAAAAGACCAACAAAAAAAGCCCTGCGCAGTTAAAACGCAGAGCTTGTGACGTGGACCCAAATAAGTCCTTTGCCGGCTTATGAACCAGGGCCTGTTCAGTTCTGGCAGGCCTGGCGGTATTCCTCCACTAGAGTATCCATCAAGTCCTTGACCGACATGATCTCCGTGGCCCGGTAGGCGTTGGCGCCGGCAAAGGCGAACCCTTCATCCAACAGGCCCTTCTGGGCGTTTATCAGGGCCAGGGCGATGCAATACGGGGTGTTCTTGAAGTCGCAGGTTATTATGCAATGATGCGGACAGGTGAAAGGCTTTCTCTCCCCCCGGCTGACATCATCGAGAAATTTGTTGCGGATGGCCCGGCCCGGCATTCCCACCGGACTTTTGATTATGGTCACATCGTTCTGGCTCGAATCGATATAGGCCTGCTTGAATTTTATGGACGCGTCGCACTCGGTCGTGGTGACGAAACGGGTGCCCAACTGGACACCGGCAGCTCCCATCAACAGGAATTTACAGATATCCTGGCCGGTATATATCCCGCCGGCGGCGATCACCGGAATGGGCCTGCCGTATTTTTCGGCATAAGGTTTGATAGCCTCGATGACTTCGGGGACAAGGTTCTCCAGGATATAACGGGGATCGTCCAGATGCTCTTCCTTGAACCCCAAATGCCCCCCCGCTTTGGGGCCCTCCACCACTATGGCATCGGGAGGGTAGTTGTATTTGTCGGACCATTTTTTGGCTATGATGGCCGCCGCCCGGCCGGAGGAGACGATCGGCACCAGTTTGGTTTTGGAACCCTGCTTTAAGAACTCCGGCAGGTTGAATGGCAGGCCGGCCCCGGAGAAGATGATATCTATCTCCTCCTCTATGGCGGTCCTGACCAGATCAGCATAGTTGGAAAGCGCCACCATGATGTTCACCCCCAGAACGCCTTTGGTAAGCCTTCTGGCTTTTTTAATTTCCTTCTTTAAGGCCCGGATGTTCGCTTCCAGGTAATTGTTGTTGAAGTCCGATTCGAACATCCCGATGCCGGCGGTAGCAATGGTGCCCACCCCGCCCTGATCGGCCACCGCGGAAGCCAAGCCGGCCAGGGAAACACCCACCCCCATGCCGCCCTGAATTATGGGAAGTTTTATGACCAGATCGCCTATCTTTAATTCTTTCATTTCATTCATAATTGCAAATTTTCCTTCGAAGGCTTATGTATAGCAGGCCGGCGCTTCTATGAACATATCCGGCAGGCCATGGGTGATATTGCCCCACTGCCTGGTACTGCCGGAAATCACCCATTGAATTATCCGCCGGCCCATCCAAAAGACCAGTGCGACTATTATATGACAACTATACACTTAAAAGGCAAAAAAAGCAAGCCCCAAATTAGCAGATAAATAACTGCTGACGATATATTTACTCAACCATATGGGGCAAAGTATTATAATAAATTCCCTTGCAATCATATTTTCAATACTTTATAATGAATTTGTCTAGGTGATCTCAATAATTTAATCTAACATAAAGGCGTGAATTATGACTTTCAAATATGTGGTCCTGGGGGCCGGGAGGCAGGGCTTGGCCATCGCCTATGATCTGGCAAAATTCTGCCAGGCCAAAAGTGTCACCGTGGCCGACTTTGACGGCAAGGTTTCCTCCGCCGGGGCCAAAAAGATCAATGCCCTGTTGACAAAAAAGATCGTCAAAGCCCAGAAAGCCGATGCCGGAAACCCGGTATCATTGAAGAATTTATTCAAAGGAATGGACTGCGTGGTCAGCGCCGTCCCCTATCATTTCAACTACGGCGTGGCCAAGGCCGCCATAGACTCCGGCTGTAATTTCTGCGATCTGGGCGGCAATACCGGCGTGGTATTAAAGGAACTTTCCTTGTACCAGCAGGCCAAGAAAGCCGGGGTCACAGTGGTGCCGGATACCGGCCTGATGCCCGGCATGGGCAACACCCTGGCGGTGTACGCCATCAAAAAACTGAACCAGCCCCGGGAGATCCATATCCGCTGCGGCGGCCTGCCCCAAAATCCCAAACCGCCCTTGAATTACAAGCTGGTCTTTTCCGTGGAAGGGCTGATCAATGAGTATTTCGGCACCGCCCATATAATCAGGAAAGGAAAGGCCGCCGAGATCCCCACCTTTTCGGAATTGGAGCAGATCGATTTTCCCAAACCCGTGGGCCGATGCGAGGCCTTCGTCACCAGCGGCGGCAGTTCCACCTGTCCCTGGACCCTGGAAGGGATCGTCAAGGAATATGATTATAAAACGGTCCGTTATGCCGGCCATTATGAAAAGATCAGGACCCTGCTGGAACTGGGATTCTTTGAACAGGAGCCGGTGGATGTCAGGGGCTGCAAAGTGATCCCTCGCCAGTTGAGCCATGTTCTGCTGACCAAAAAGATAGATTTCCCCAAGGACAAGGACCTGATAGTGCTGAGGGTGACGGCCTTGGGCAAAAAGAACGGCCGGGAGACGGAAATAGTGTATGACCTGATAGATTACCAGGATGACAGAACCGGCTTCACTGCCATGGAGCGCACCACTGGATTTCCAGCCGCTATCGTGGCCCACCATCTGGTGCAGGGCAAGGCCCCCAAGGGAGCCGTACCCCTGGAGCTGGCCATCGATTCTGATGCCTTTGTGGTCGATTTCAAAAAACGGGGTTTTGCGTTAAAGGAACGGATCCGGATCAGATAATTGTCTCCCAGACCTACGGGGCAGGTAAGTACTGCCCCCTTTTTTTGGACCGTTTGTTTTGTTGATTTATTTAAACCTTTTAATAGGCTGAATGGTCAAAATGGCCGTGATTTAAAAAACATTGCTAACTCTGTTCAGCATTTAAGGTTGGTTACAAGTATATCTGTCTTTTACCGTTCTTATTGCCTCTCCGCAAATAAGTTATAATGCCCCCTGCTCCCCTGGTCTTCCCAGGAATCTGCCGGTCAAATAATGTGGCGCTACTTGACACTTGGGGATCAATTTTTTATAATACATTGTTGTGCCGAATTTTGTTTAAAATTTAACCCTTTAATATATTTTCCGGAGGGGACTTTCATGGAAAACCACAGCGACCAGATCAAGCGAATAAATGAAGAGATCGAGAAGAAGAGCATCATCATCCAAACCATCACCGCCGAGATAAGCAAGGCCATAGTCGGGCAGAATTATCTGGTCAGCCGATTATTGGTGGGGCTTTTAGCCAACGGCCACATCCTGATCGAAGGGGTGCCTGGGCTGGCCAAGACCTATGCCGTCCGGACGGTCTCTTCCGCCATCAAAGCCAAGTTTCAGAGAATTCAGTTCACCCCGGATCTGCTGCCGGCCGATATCATCGGCACCATGATATACAATCAGAAGACCGGCGAGTTCATCACCAGCAAGGGTCCCATCTTTGCCAACCTGATCTTGGCCGACGAGATCAACCGCACCCCGCCCAAGGTTCAGAGCGCCCTGCTGGAGGCCATGCAGGAACGTCAGATAACCATCGGCGAGCAGACATTCAAGCTGGATGATCCGTTCCTGGTGCTGGCCACCCAGAACCCCATTGAGCAGGAGGGTACCTATCCCCTGCCGGAAGCACAGCTGGACCGCTTTTTACTGAAGATAAAGATCAATTATCCCACCAAAGAAGAGGAAAAAGAGATAGTGGAGCGCATCGCCGTGCAGGGCGAGCCGTCCATCAAGCCGGTCATCACCCCGGCCGAGATAATCAAGGCTAGGGAGCTGTGTCAGGAGATCTATATCGACCAGAAGATCAAGGATTACATCATCGATCTGATATTCGCCACTCGGGAGCCTGAGAAATACGGCCTGAGCGAGCTCAAGGGAATGATCCGGTTCGGGGCCTCTCCCCGGGCCTCGATCAACCTGACCACCACCGCCCGGGCTTTGGCCTTTTTGAAACGCCGGGGATTCGTGATCCCGGAGGACATCAAGGAGCTGGCCGCCGACATCCTGCGGCACCGGATCATCCTGTCCTACGAAGCCGAGGCCGAGGATGTCACCACCGACGATATCATACAGAAGATCTTGGCTGGAGTGGAGGTCCCGTGATGCTGTTTCGATAATGGTTATTCGTTATCCGAAAATTGTCATTCCCGAGTCATCGGGAATCCGGGGAATTTAACCCCTCTCCCACTTCTCCCCGCAATGGAGAGAGGTTTGTTTGCAAATATTGCCTCGAGTAAAATATTGTGTTATCATCAGAATTCATAAAAAAGATCCGCCAGATCGAGCTTCATACCAAGAAGATCGTCAACACCACCTTTGCCGGGGAATACAAATCCACCTTCAAGGGCACCGGCATGGAATTCGTGGACGTGCGGGAATACCTGCCCGGAGATGATATACGCTCCATCGACTGGAAGGTCACCGCCCGGATGGGCCGTCCCTTCGTCAAAAAGTTCGTGGAGGAACGCGAACTGACGGTTATCCTGTGCCTGGACGCCTCCGGCTCGGGATATTTCGGCACCAAAATCCAATTCAAGCTGGAGCAGGCGGCCCAGGTGGCCGCCACCCTGGCCTTCTCGGCGGTCAAGAACAGCGACAAGGTCGGTCTGATGTTCTTCACCGACCGGGTGGAGAAATATATACCACCCAAGAAGGGTCGGCTGCATGTGATGCGCCTGATACGGGACATCCTTTACTTCAAGCCGCAGAGCAAAGGCACCCAGCCATCAACTGCCCTGGAATCGCTGATGCACATTTTGAAGCACCGGGCCATCATCTTTTTAATCAGCGATTTTTCCGGCAGGGGGTTTTCACCGGAAATATTCAAGACCCCGCTGGGCATAGCCGCCCGCAAGCACGACCTGGTGGCCATCGAGATCTCCGATCCGGCTGAAAGCCGCCTGCCCACGGCTGGATTGGTAGACTTCGAGGACCTGGAGACCGGCCAGCTGATGACCGTCAATACCTCCGATCCCTCTCTGCAGCAGGGATACCTGCAGTATAATCTGCTCGAAAGACAAAAACGGGAGCGCCTTTTCAAGTCCCTGGGCATAGACAGCATCAGCCTTACCACCGACGAGGATTTCGTCCCCAAATTGCACAAATTTTTCCAGCTTCGGTCCAGAAGGTTCCATTAAATAACAGTGCTTTATGCATCAAATATTATTAACGATCCTATTAGCCTCCCAGCTGCAAGGGCAGTCATCTTTGGCCACCAAAGTCGTTGCCCGAAAACTATCGGTAGGCACTCCTTTTGAATTGGTGGTCGATGTCAATTACCCCAACACCGCCAAACCTCTTGGCCCTATTGCGGATTCCACCGGTGCATTCCTGGTCATAGATCAGAAGATAAAAACTTCGAGCCACAAAGGCTTCAACACTAATACCTATCGGCTGAAGCTGGCCGGATTCAAGCCGGGGGAAACAATCCTGCCCCGTTTCATATTTTTGATAAGCGATAAAGACCGGATCGATACTCTATTTAGCGATACATTGAAGGTCAATATATCCAGCGTAATGCCGGCCAAGATGTCCGATATCAACGATATCAAACCCGCAGAGACATTTCCCAATTATTGGCTGTGGTTGATACCGGCGGCCATACTTCTGCTGGCCCTGCTGGGATACCTTGGCTACCGGATATATCTGAAGATAAAAAAGATTCAGGAATTGGCCCTGACTCCCCTACCTCCTTGGGTCGAGGCCATGAATTCCCTGAACAGCCTGTCTTTTAAGGAATTACTGGACAAGGGGCATGTCCAGAGATACTATTACGCCCTTTCCGAGATAATAAAAAGATATATCGAACGGCGTTTTGAGTTCAACGCAATGGAACAGACCACCACCGAGATAATTTACGATCTCAAAGCAAACAAGATCCCATACCGGGAGGAATTCGGAAGCTTTTTGCATAAGGCCGACCGGGTCAAATACGCCAAGCTGATCCCCACCTATCAGGAGATCGATGGAGCACTGCAGCAGGCCATAGAACTGGTGCAAAAGACCACTCCCGAAGAAATCGATGACAACAGGAAGGGGAGGGATTAGACATGCGTTTTGCTTCTCCTTTATATCTTCTGCTGCTGATTCCTCTGGTTGGCCTGATCTGGCTGGAATTAAAGAAGCGGACCGCCGCGGTAAGATTCTCCAATACCGAATTCTTCAAAAAAAATCCCGGGTACGGCAAATATATCAAGCATGCTCTCTTTGTCTTGAGTGTTGCCGCTCTGTTCCTCATGATAATCGCCCTGGCCCGGCCCCAGAAAGGCCGGGTGTACGAGGAGATCGAGGACAAGGGCATCGATATCATGCTCTGTATGGATATATCCGGGACCATGCAGGCGGAGGATTTCAGCCCCAAGAACCGCCTGTTCGTGGCCAAGGAACGGGCCAAGGAATTTGTAAATAAAAGGAAAGGCGACCGGATCGGACTGGTGCTCTTTGCCGGCCAGGCTCTGACTCAGTGTCCGCTAACCACCGATAAGAAGATACTTTCGGATCTGATAGACCGGCTTGATTTTGGATTGGTGGCCGACGGCACAGCCATCGGCATGGGCTTGGCTTCAGCCGTTGGAAGGATTAAGGATTCGAAATCAAAAAGCCGGATAATCATCCTTTTGACCGACGGCTTGAACAACGCCGGAGAGGTCGATCCAATTACGGCCGCCAAGCTGGCCCAGACTTACGGGATAAAAATTTACAGCATCGGCGTCGGTTCCAAAGGCCCGGTGCCGTTCCCGGTCGACGACCCTGTCTTCGGCCGCCGCTATGCCCAGGTCCAGCTCGATCTGGATATGGCCGCCCTGGAGGGGATATCCCGGCTGACCGGTGGACAGTCGTTCCTGGCCAGCGATGCCGAAGCATTGAAGCTGATATATGATGAAATAGACCGCATGGAACCCACCACCTATAAGGTTACTCGGCATACAGTATATTCCGAAAAAGCCGGCATCTTCATGTTGGCAGCCTTGATATTATTCCTGCTGAACCTGTTATTGTCGTTCACCTTTTTAAGGAGGCTGCCATGATCAAATGGGCTGCTTCCCAATATCTTTACCTGCTCTTGGCCATACCCCTGGCGATCGCCGGGATTTTTATCTCCTATGCGCTTAAGAAAAAGGCCTTCAAATCTCTGGCCGACCAACATTTGATATCCCGTTTAGCAGACAGCTTGAATCCAAAATTATGGTGGTTAAAATCAATTCTATTGATTCTGGGTCTATTTTTCTTGATCCTGGGATTATCCCGTCCCAAATGGGGTGAGAAACTGCAGATATACAAAGGCCGCGGAATAGATATCGTATTCTGCATCGATGCCTCCAAGAGCATGAATTCGCAGGATATCAAACCATCCCGTCTGGATTGGGCCAAGCTCCAGGCCTCTTCCTTGCTTGACAATTTGAGCACCAATCAGGTGGCCATCACCGCTTTTGCCGGAGATTGTTACGTTATGTGCCCCATGACCTCGGATGTCGAGGCCGCTAAACTGTTTTTGGATATCATCGAGCCAGGCAACATTCCCAAACCAGGCACCAATATTCAAAGAGCGGTGGAAGCATCGGGAGCGCTGTTCAATCCCAAGCAGGGAACATCAAAGGCGCTGATATTGGTCACCGATGGGGATAATCTGGAGGGCGACCCCATGGCCGCCGTCAAACAGGCCGCGGAGATTGGCATCCGGCTTTACATAATAGGCATCGGAACCTTGCAGGGCTCCACCATCCCCGAGACCGATTCCAGGGGCAATTTGATTTCCTATAAGAAGGACAGCGAAGATAAGGTCGTGGTCTCCCGGCTGGCCGAACGCCTGTTGCTGGTGATGGCCAAGGCTACCGATGGCCGTTATTATCGGGCGGAGGGGTTCCATGTGAATAACCTGGTCTCCGAGCTGGAGGGCATGGAAAAGAAGGAACTGGATGGCGGGGAATACGTGGATTATGTGGAAAGATACCAGTATTTCCTGGTGATCTCATACATATTGATATTTCTGGGGCTATTTTTGAGCGATCGTCGCGGCAAATGGTTTCCGACCTTGGGAATATCCCGGACCAAATTATTCATTTTGATTTTTATAATTTACATTTTACATTCTTCCTCTGCATATGCCGGAGTTGGGTCGGCCATGCGCACCGGCAATAAAGCCCTAAATAAGGGGAATATCGATCAGGCCCTGGAGAAATACCAGGAAGCCTTGGTTCGGGAGCCGGATAACGAGAAGATACATTATAATATCGGCCGGGCTCTGTATAAACTGCAGAAATATCCCGAAGCCATATCGGAGTTCCAGCTTGGGTTATTGACCAAAGATAAAAGTTTTCAGGCTAAAGCGCTTTATAATATTGGTAACTGTCAGTTTAAACAGGGGAAACTGGATGAGGCCATAAACAGTTATGTTTCATCGCTGCTGCTTAATCCCAATGACATAAGGGCCAAGCAGAATCTGGAGTTTTGTTTGAAGCAAAAAGAACAACAGCCATCTCAGAACGATTCAACCAAACAGGATCAAAATCAACAAAAACAAGATCAACAGCTGAAACAACAGCAACAACAAAACCAAGACCAGCAAAAACAGCAAGGGCAACAGCCCAAACCTCAACCCCAAAAGGGCCAGATGAACAAGGACGAGGCCGACCGTATCCTGCAAGCTCTCCAGAACAAAGAAAAAGAAAACATGAAAAAACAAAAAGAGCAGCCGGCCAAGCCGGAAAAGGTGGACAAAGACTGGTAAAACTTATATAATTATTGCAATCATTTTGATCGTTTTATATTACCTAATGCTAAAAGCTAAATTAAAATACTTTTTTTCCATATTGTCGGCTGTCATTATTACTTCGTCGGTTCATGCGGCCGTAATTGATTTCAATGCCTCGGTGGACCAGACCACTGTAGGGTTGGGAGATCAATTCACGTTGACTGTCACCGTTCAGGGACAGGACATGGCCAGCGTCCCCAAGCCGGAACTGCCGGAACTGCCCGATTTCAACCTGCTGGGCAATTCATCATCCCAGTCAACCAATATTCAGTTCGTGAACGGGAAGATGTCCAAGCAGGCTTCGGTTAATTTCATTTATTATCTCAGCGCCAAGAAACTGGGCCAACTGACCATCGGTCCCTGTAAAATAAAATACCAGGAACAGGAATATACTTCCCAGCCCATACAGATCGAGGTCACAAAATCCTCGACCGTCAGAGCCCAATCATCCCGGCCTGGGCGGAATTCTGGAGGGCAGGCAAACATTCCGCTCGAAGGGAATCTTTTCTTATCGGCTAATTCAGATAAAAGAACAGTATATGTCGGAGAACAAATAACGGTTGATTTTACCCTTTATAACCGTTTTCAGATATCGGATGCCGGGATATCAGAGATGCCAACCTTTAGCGGTTTCTGGACAGAAAAGGTCTACGACGCCGATAAATTCAGCTGGAAACAAAAAGACTTGAACGGCAAACAGTATAATTATATGATGCTGAAAAGGGTAGCCCTTTTCCCCATGTCAAGCGGAGAGCTCACAGTAAGTCCCATGTCCATGAATATTGCCGTGGTTCAGTCGTCACGGGACTTTTTCGATTTTTTCGGTACAACCAGAAGTGTGAGGGTCGAATCGAAACCCATAACTATTAACGCAAAGCCATTGCCCGAAGGGAAACCGGCTGAATTTACCGGCGGCGTCGGCAAATTCTCCATTCAGGCTTCATTGGACAAAAATTTGGTCACCGGAAACGAACCCATCAACCTCACCGTCAAGATAACCGGAACCGGCAATATTCGCTTGATTGAAAAACCCCTGATCGCCTCCATCCCCGGCCTGAAGATAATGGATCCCGAAGTGAAAGAAAACATCCAGGTTTCCGGGGATGCCATCAAGGGCAGCAAGACCTTCACCTTTCCCATAATCCCCCAGTCAGACGGCAAGTATGTCATTCCAGCGGTAAAGCTGGCTTATTTTGACCCGGCCGACAGAAGCTACCATACCATCCAGACCCAGCAGTTTGAATGCGCCGCTTCGGGCTGTACTCAAAACATTCCCCTGGTGGAAGCTACCGGAATGAAGGTGCTGGGAACCGATATAAACTACCTCAAGCCCGACGCCTCTGCCTTAAAAAGCGTATCCTTCGAAATTCCAAAATGGAGCTGGCTTTTATATTTATTTTTTCCGGCAACGGTTTTGTCGGCATTTTGGTATCGGGGTCATCTTGACCGGCTGTCAACCGACAGGGGCTATGCTCGAAAACATAGATCAAGCGGATTGGTTAAAAAACGCCTGCAACTTTCCGAGAAATACCTTAAGGCTGACGATCTGATTAATTTCTACTCCTCACTTTCGCAAGCCGTTTTTGGCTTTATCGGCGATCGTTATAATATGGATATGGGAGCCAGAACCAAGGAACAGATACACGAAGGATTATCAAGACATGGGGTTCCTGATGATATTTTAACCGATATCTTGGCATTGATGGACGCTTGCGACCGGGTTCGATTTTCGCCCTCTTCCGCCTCGGAAATGGATCCCCCTGGCATGCTGGATAAAGCCAAGGAGGTGCTTAGCAAGTTATGATGGAATTGATCATTATAGCCGTATTGGGATTTGCACCGATTGACTCATACAATCAGGGAAACAAGCTTTATCAGGATGGCAACTATCCTGCAGCCATCGAGGCGTACCGAAATGCCCTGGAAAAGGTTAGCTCTCCATATCTATTTTACAATCTTGGCAATGCTTATTTCAGGAATGGGCAGATTGGAAAGGCGATAGTAAATTATCGCCGGGCATATTTTCTTGAGCCCAGAGATGCCGATATAAACAATAACCTGGTGTATGCCAGAAACTACAGGGTGGATAAGATTCTCACTGGCCGGGGCCCCATCGAGCGGTATCTGTATATTTTTTTCCACTGGTTTTCAAACAGTGAATCATTCTGGTTTTCCATCGTTTCTTTTGGTTTGCTATCACTTTTTATTTCTTTTTATATATTGTCCCGCAAGGGCAAGATTCTGATCTTTGTCTTTATATCCGGCTTTGTTTTCTTTTATCTCTTACTTTCTTTCTCGCTCTGGCAAAATGAAAAAAACACCCTGCCGGCAGTGGTCGTAGTTCCCGAGGTAAGTGCGCTAAGCGGCCCCGGCGATGAATTCAAGCAGATCCTCCTGTTGCACGACGGCACCGAAGTTCTGATAAAGGATAAACGAAATGATTTTGTCTTGGTACAACTACCGGGAGGAGCCGGAGGCTGGTTAAATAAAGAAGCCTTGGAAAAAATCTATTGAAAAGCGCCCCGAAAAAAACGGGGCGCTTTTGTTTTCCGCCTCAGATGGTCTCTTTTAATTTTTCAACCATCAACGGATCGAGTTGGGTCCCGGAGGCTTGGTCGAGTCTTTTTATCACCTCCTTCATTTCGTACGCCTTCCTATACGGCCGATCCGATATCATGGATTCATAAGCATCAGCCACTCCGATTATCCTGGCTTCAATGGGGATCTCCTGGCCTCTCAGCCCCTTCGGATATCCACTGCCATCAAAATGTTCATGGTGGGCGGAAATTATCGGGGCAACGTCCTTTAAAAGTTCGATCTCACCGACCAGCCTTCCGCCTATCACCGGATGCATCTTGACCTCCTCATATTCCTCCTTTGTCAATCCGCCCTTTTTGGTAAGAAGCAGATCGCTGACCCCTATCTTGCCGATATCGTGCAACAGGGCCGCATAGGAAAGTTTTTTAAGAGATTCTGCCGGGAGGCCGAGTTTATCGCCAATGCACATGGCTATATCTCTGACCCTTTCCGAATGGCCCCTGGTATACGAATCCTTGGCGTCCATGGCGGCGGTGATGGCAATAATTGTATCATTGTAGCTTCTTTGCAATTCATCGTTGGCCCTGGCCAATTCAACCGTCCTCTCCGCCACCCGCCTTTCCAGTCCCTCATTTGCCTTAACCAGCGCCTCCTGGGCAGCTTTGCGTTCGGTTATGTCCTCGGCCACTGCCAGGATCCCCCAGGGAGTACGATAGATGCTGGAGCTCAAATAACGATTTTCATATTTGCCCTCAACCACCATGGTCTTGCCGGTCTGCAAGACATCAAGGTAGGCTTTATAGGTTTCTGAACCGTTAATTCTGGGAAAAACTTCAATTAATTTCCTGCCCTCCAGCTGTTCAATGGATAGTTTTACGAATTCTGCATAAGTATCATTGCAATAGAATATAGTGATGTCTTCTTTTAAGGCCAGTATCGGCGTTTTAATGCAATTCAAAAGAACCCGGTGCTTGATCTCGCTTTCCTTAAGAGCTTTCTCAGCCTTTTTTCTTTCCATGACATTGTTTATAGTCGCCGGCAGCACTATCAGATAGTTCCTTTCCGGGTCTTTTATCAGGTAATCGTATGCTCCACCCCGCAAAGCCTGCACCGCTATATTCTCGTCGCCACTTCCGGTCACAAATATCACGGGAACCTCCTTCGCCGTTTTTAAGAGATCCAGGCCTTTCCCGTCGGGCAACAGATAATCCAGCAGGGCCAGGTCATATTCATTGTCACTTAATTTTTGGCGGGCCTCCGATATCGAAGTGACCATATCTACTTCATACGGCAGGTCCTCCTTTTGGATATAACGGCTTATGGCCATCCTGTCGACCTCATCATCATCCAGGAGCAGTATCCTCAGTTTATCCAATTCCATAAACCACCTTCCTGTTATGGTAATTCGCTCAGGGTCCAGTACAGGTTAAGCACCCTCACCGCCTCGACAAACTTTTCAAACTCGACAGGCTTGATGATATATCCCGCCACGCTCAAATTGAAACTTTCCACCCTGTCGTTCTCTTCTTTCGATGTCGTTAGGACTATGACCGGGATTTTTCTCAACTCGCTGTCGGCTTTGGCGATTTTCAGGAACTCTATCCCGTTCATAATGGGCATGTTCAGGTCTAGCAGGATTATGCCGGGACGGGGAGAGGCATCGGGATTTTTATATTTTCCCTCCTGCTTCAAGTAGTCCAGCGCCTCCCGTCCGTTTCCCGTTATTTTAAGGGGGTTGACTATGTTATTGACCTTGAATGCCCTTTGAACGGTCATGATATCGACCTGGTCGTCATCCACCAAAAGGACCGGGATGTTATTTCTCATGTTATTGTCCTCCCAAAATTTATTTACCACATTCCCCGGGCTCCGGCTGCAGGTTCCCGGGGATAGTGAACCTGAATTCGCTTCCCCTGCCGAGCTGTGAGGTCAATTTAATGGATCCGCCATGATATTCGACTATCTTCTTGACGATGGTCAACCCGATGCCGGTAGATTCAAATTCATCCCGTGACTTAAGACTTTGGAATATTTTGAAGATCCTGTCGAAATGCTGTTCCTCGATCCCCAGGCCGTTATCCGAGACCAGATACTCCCAATACCCCTGGTATTGCCGGCAGGAGATGGTTATCAAACCACATTCCTTGTCGTTATATTTTATGGCGTTGCTGAGCAGATTCTGCATAATCTGGTCAAAGTGGATCCTGTCGTATATTATTGTCGGAAGCTTTCCGTCGATGGTTATTTTTATATGGCCGGGCGGTGATAGCAGATCTATTATCTGCCTGGTCTCTTCGTGGCTGTCTATCCGGCACATGGTCGGTTTCATGCGCCCCAGCCGCGAATAGGCCAGCACTCCTTCGATCAGGTTATGCATTCTTTTGGTGCGGCCCAGGAGAAGCCCCACTTTTTCCTTCCCCGCTTCATCCAGAATATCTCGGTAATCTTCGCTCAGCCATTGAGCCAGCGAGGATATGGCCCGCAGCGGGGCTTTTAGGTCATGGGAAACTATATAGGCAAATTCCGCCAGCTCCCGGTTGGCTTTCTGCAGTTCTTCAAGCAGGGTCTCCTTAATCTCCTCCTGATATTTATTGGCAGAGATATCGCTGACCACCCCATAAACCGTAATATTCCCGTTTTGCTTCTCCACCCGCCCGCTGTCCCTTATCCAGATTGTCTTCCCGTCACTCCGGATAATGCGGTACTCCACCTGGCTGTCCCACCCTTTCTTAAAATTCTCCACCTGGACCCTGGCGGCAGCCCTATCCTCTGGGTGTATGAGGTCATTTGCCCAAAATCCCCAATCCTCTAGGAACCGGGAATAAGGGTGTCCCGTCAGTTTTTCCACGTTGGGGGAAATATAGTCGTTAATCGGCTTGCCCTCCGCTGAATAACTGGTCATGTATATATGATCACTTATCGAAGCGACCACCTTCCGGAACCTCTCTTCGCTTGCGACCAGGGCATTTTCCCATTTCTTCCTTTCGCTTACATCGGTATAGATGAATACGCTGCCGATGGTTTTACCGCTGTGGTCATTGATGGCATTTATTCTCAGGTAGGTTTGAACAGTGCCGTTATCCTTCTTTTTGACCTCCACCTCCCCGGTCCAGGAACCCCCCGTTCTCACCACTTCCAGGATGGACCTTCCCAGGGAAGGGTCGATGAACAACTTGGCAAAACCTCCATAGGCATTGAGCCCTGAAATTGAATATTTAAAAAGGTTGTAAAAGGACTTATTGTGATATAAGTGGGTGCCATCAACATCTTCAATGGCAATGGCGTCACTGGAGCTTCTTACCGCCTGACTGATCCTGAGCAGTTCATCCTCCGCTTTCTTCCTTTGGGACATTTCGTTCTGTATTATTTGGCTGGTCTCCCGCAGCTTCATATTATGTGCCACCACGACTTTTTCTTCGTTCTCCATCACCTTGGCATAGTAACAAACCAGGGCGGATTCCAGCATAAGGCTGGCCAGCATATGTGTGCTAGTTCCGACATCGTAGGCCACGGGAATGCCACCGGCATGTGCCGCCACCTGCAGACCCAAAATAGAGATATATAAAATTGCCATCCATATGAGTCCCCCCTTCATCCCGTATAAAAAAAACGAAACAACCGGGAAAAAATATATCCAGTAGATCCCGGTCCGGTTCACACCCCCGGAGACATAAAGGAACAAGATCAGGACCAGCAGACAGCCGACGCCCAGTGAGCTTGCCAACATTACCTTTTTACTTAACCTGAGAAAGATCAGGTTCAACACCATGAAGATCCCTACTGCCAGGTCAGCCAAACCTATCGGGTAATCTCCCGAAATCATCCTGGCGGTACCAAATCCCAGCAGGGTCAGGACCCCCAAAAAAGAAAGGGCATTGGCAAACTTGACCCTCCTTAAATAGGTGCGGTCAATCTCTTCGCCTAGCCCGCTGCTGACAAAATCGCTCCATATGTTATTTAATTGCCTAATCATACTTCGCTTGTCACCTAGCTTATTGGAATAACTATACAATTTATAAGCGCCGATTTCAAGCTATAAATGGATATTTTCCCCCGGGCAATAAGTATCCTTTATTTTATGCTTGTATTCCCCGGATGAAATATATTATCATTTATCATGTTTGATAGAACCGATAAACATAGTCCGGCTAATATTCCGTTGTGTTTTCTTTTCATTGTTTCTCTTATCGGGATATTGATCATCCTCTGGCTTACCCGGTGGGGCGTTGCTATCAATAACGACTCCACGGTATATATTGCTTCGGCCCTAAACTTTTCCCGTGGCGCCGGTTTTAGCGAATGGGCCGCCAACGGCCAGCTGAAACCCATGAACCATTTCCCCCCCTTATACCCTCTCCTGCTGGCTTATGCAAACAAACTTGGTTTGGATATATTAGTTGCTTCAAGATGGTTGAATGCTCTTCTATTCGGTTTGAATATATTTTTAACCGGACTTATCTCCGCAGAACTTGTCAGGTGGAGACTATCTGCCGTTATTTCCTCTCTGCTGTTAATATTTTCCACTCATTTACTGTTGATTCATATGATGGCCGTTTCCGAACCGCTGTTTATTTTACTCTTCCTGCTTGGTATCTGGTGCTTTTTGCGGTATATGGAGAACAGTTCATTTCTCGCACTTTTGCTGTCGGGATTTTTCTTGGGCCTGGCCGCCCTCTCCCGATATATCGGCGTTGTCTTCATAATATCTGTAATTATATTTACTGTTTCATTCAGGACCGTAGCAAATAAAACGACTCTTCTTCGGGTCATCTCGTTTGTTCTTGTCTCCTTTTCCGGTTTGATGCTCTGGGTTGCAAGAAATATCCACCACACATCTTCCGTCGCCGACCGGTCATTCGCTGTTTATCCGATGGCCAAATTATCCCTGCTTAAGGGCCTTCAGACGATCTTGTGGTGGCTGATGTTTGAAGTGGACATGAATTATTTGGGTTATGTAAGATTTATTTCTTTTTTCTTGATTTTGTTCCTTTTGTTTAAATATTGGGCCCCTCAAATAACGGCCTTGTCACAGAAACGGGTACTACGAAAATTTTCGAAATCATACCTTTTTATTCTTTTATGCTTGGCTTCATACATGATCTCCCTGCTTTCGTCCATCCTCTTTTTAGATCCCGCCATCATGCTTGATTATCGGATACTCTCTCCGGCCTATGTCCTCCTGCTTCTGATCTTTCCAACGATCTTAAAACCGGTGAAAATAAAAATATTTTTTGCGTCAATTTTCATATTTTGGGCATCCGTGTCTGCAGCTTATGGAATATGGTGGGGGCTGGCCCGGACGGATTCTGTCAGCTGGGATGCCTATCAGCGTTTCAACTGGCGTAAAATTGGATCGCTCGCCTTGTTGGACGGTCTGCCGAATGATGCTGTTTATCTTACAAACGACCCTGAGCTTTTATATGCCTTATCAGGGAAAGTCCCAAGCCTTTTGAACAGGGACAAGCTATTCACTCTGATGGATCCTGAAGCCCAGACCCCTTTGACCAAAAACAGGCCGGATATTTATATGGTCTATTTCAAACCGAAGGTCTTCAAGCCCTTCCTGCCCAGCCTTGAAGACATCCGGGACATTCCCGGCCTGAATGTTATATCCGATTCACCCCATATATATATATGCCAGTTTAATTAACAGGGTTATGCTGAATTTAAGCTATTGCGTTTTGGCCGGAATTAGTATATATTATCTGCAATGATTTGATACAATCAATTACAAACCAATAATGATCGGAGTAAGCCATGCGAAATAAATTACCTTTACCCATCTTAACCGCTGTCCTGCTATCCCTTCCCCCGGCCAATGTTTTTGCCCAGGATATCTCCGTGCTGGCCCATAAGTTTCAGGACCGCTACGGCAAGCTGGAGACGCAGATCAAGGATATGACCATAATTCAAGAGATAACAATGGTCAGCGAAAAGGGCAACATGGTCAGCAATGCCACTTATTACCACAAGGGGGACAAGTTCCGGATAGATACCAAGACCAATACCGGTCAGAAAGAAGCCATCAACATGGAGACCACCGTACTTTTCGATGGAACTGATATGTGGATGATAGCCCCCTTCATGGGCAAAAAGAAGCTCTCCGAAAAGGATCAAGTAAAATACCAGAAGGACAGATCCTGGAAATGGTGGGCGGATCTGGTCAAGAACGGCAAGATCACCGGAACAGAAAAGATCGGCGATCGAAATTGTTATATCATAGAGTATGTTTCAGACCAAAAGGAAGATCGGGTCCCCTTTGATAAGATATGGATAGATATGGACAATCTGGTACAGGTCAAGGCTGAAGTGACGGTGGAAAAGAAGAAGAAAGCCGTCGCCCTTTATACCGATTTTCGCAAGGTGCCCGGCAATTGGGAGATGCCGTTCAAAACAGAGCTGTTCTACGAGAAGGACAAACAGCCCATTTCAACCATCATAGTAAAGTCGGTCGATATCAACAAAGGCGTGGACGACGCTTTGTTTGTGATAGGCAAGACCGAAAAGAAGGCCGGATTCAAGGATATGTTCAAGGGGATGGTTCCCGGGGGAGAGTAACCGGGAGTATTCAAAAAGGTTCGGTCAAGTTGACCGAACCTTTTATTTTATCAACCCGCCCCCCAGCAGCAGATCTCCCCGGTAGAATACCGCGGACTGGCCCGGGCTGATGGCCCTTTGGCTTTTTAAAAATCTTATTTGAACCGTCCGCCCGCCGGCAGGCTTGATAAAGGCGGCTGAACCTTTATGTTGGTTCCTGATTTTTACCTCAACCTTTATCTGACGGTTGGGAATTTTGATGAACCAATTCACAGCCTCAACATCCATCACATCCTTATAAAGGGATTGGTCGTCCCCAATAATCACCCGGTTCTTTAATGGATCAAGGCCTATTACATATTGCGGTTTTCCTAGTGCTATCCCCAGCCCCTCCCGCTGGCCTATGGTATAGTTGGCTATCCCCCGGTGACGGCCAATGATTTTACCGCTACTGTCAGCTATATCCCCAGCGGGGACATCCATTTTGCTTTTCAGATACTGGCTGTAATGCCCCTGGGGAATAAAGCATATCTCTTGACTCTCCGGTTTATCCGCCGCATCAAGGCCAAGGGCCGCCGCCATTCCCCTGATCTGCTGTTTCTCATAATTGCCCAAAGGAAATATGGTTGATTGCAACTGCCGCTGGCTTAGCATCCACAAAAAATATGACTGATCCTTCTGCTTATCCTTGGCTTTGGCCAGAAGGTGCCTGCCCCGCCTTTTGCAGACCCTGGCATAATGACCCGTGGCCAGGTGGGTGCAGCCCATAGCCCGGGCTGTCTCCATCAGCAGTCCGAATTTGATGCTTTTGTTGCATACTACGCAGGGATTGGGCGTCCGGGCCTTGGCGTATTCACTGAGAAAATTGCCTATCACTATTTCATTGAATTCTTTGCGGCAATCAATTGTCCGGTGCTCGATGCCCAGCTTTGATGCCGCCCTTTCGGCCGACTCCATTGCTTCATTGGCGCAGCAATCGGTTGACGAATGAGCCTGGGATGCAGGAAAAAGCTTCATGGTCAGCCCGATGACCCTGAAGCCCTTTTTTACCAGCAGGACTGCCGCTACGCTGCTGTCCACCCCGCCGGACATGGCCACCGCTACTTTTATATTTCGGTTATTAGTCAACATCTGCTAAGGATGTTGTATCCCTCTTTTTGCTTTTAACACGGGGTGGTGTTCCTTTTCCCATCCCGAAATACTCAGCTAATGCTTTTCCCAACTTTTTAAAACTATCCTCCAGGGCCTCAGAAACCACCTTGGTATCAGTCAGCACCGGCATGAAATTGGTGTCGCCGTTCCAACGCGGCACCAGATGCAGATGGACATGATCCTCTATCCCGGCTCCCGCCACCCGGCCCAGATTGAATCCCAGGTTGAACCCTTGGGGCTTCATAACCTTGGTCATGGCCTTCTGGCAAAGCTGCGCCAGCTGCATGATCTCCAGCAGCTCCGCATCGTTCAGGGCGGTAAAATCTCCCAGATGGCGGTAGGGAGCGATCATCAGATGCCCGTTGTTGTAGGGAAAGATGTTCATCATAACGAACGCCTTATTGCCGCGGTGCAGGATGTAATTATCATGATCGGCTTTGCTTTTGGACTTTCTGCAAAAAATGCAGCCAGACTGGTTTTTGTTGGCGGCGCCGGTGATGTACTTCATGCGCCAGGGGGCCCATAGCTTTTTCATCCAGCCACCTCCTGCTCGATCA
Organism: Candidatus Edwardsbacteria bacterium; assembly: GCA_031082425.1. Lineage (NCBI taxonomy): Bacteria > Candidatus Edwardsiibacteriota > Candidatus Edwardsiibacteriota bacterium. Next base: position 36,958 of record JAVHLB010000004.1, read on the forward strand.
TTATTGATTCAATTGCGCGGGGAAGCTCCTCCAGGCTTGCGATGACGCCATCGGGTTCATAGGCCGAGCCCTTATAAGACTGGTCTATCCCCGTTATTCGCAGGTAGCTTTCGATATAAAGCCTTTCATAGTCGTCCGCCGGTTGGTAATCCATCAGTCGGTAATCCATATTCAACCAGACGGCCCTCATTCCCGCCATTTTAGCCGGGCGGACGTCATTGTCTATCCGGTCTCCCACCATCAGGCAGTGTTCCGGCCTGGCCCCGGCCAGTTCAACGGCATGCCGGAATATTTCTGGATCCGGCTTGTGAAGGCCCACCATATCGCTGATTATGATGTGTCTGAAATACCCTTCCAACCGGTATTTTTTGAGTTCATCCATGGCCAGTGGCGGCTGATTGGCAATTATTCCTAAGTGGTAATTTTCCTGAAGGGTTTTTAACAGGTCAAATATGCCTGATACCGGATGATTCGAACCCGGATAGACCGACCGCCATTGATTTACCGCCCGGTCCACTGTTTCCCGGTCTATCTGCCCGGCATATTTATCGGCGATCATCTTTCTGGGATTCATCTCCGGCGGGTTATTCTCCAGCAGTCGCTCCCTTTCCCTGAGCACCTCCTCGAAGGATAGATTGAGCCCGCCCTCTTTCAGGGTCAGATAAAAATATCTCCAGATCCTGGCCAATAGCGGCAGGTCGTAAAATATCACATTCCCCACATCAAGGAACACCCATTTTTCACCTTTGCTGCTTCCCCAGGCATCCATCAGAATATCTCCAGCTGTTCTTCCGGTTCATTTGTTTTATGGCTCTGGCGGCGGTCCCCGTCAAATATGTTCAGCTTCCCGTACTCCCCGTCATAGCCGGGGATGATGGTGACCTTTCCCTGCCGCACTCTGACTATCCCGTCGGCCACTTTGTTATTGGTCACTTCGTTCAGCTCAGCCTTGGTGGCCTCCAGCAAAACGGTGAACTCATTGCCAAAAGCTTTTACCAGCTGGTGGTACTCATGAAGCACGGTTTGAGTTCCGGCTCCCAGCCCAAAGGCCAGGGCTATGATCTCCTCCAGCGGCACCAGATGCCGGAAGGGAATGGCGTTGGCCGGTTTTATCCCCGGCGGCCTATCAGACAACTCTTCTATCCGGTGCATAACCCCGATGGTCAGTTTTTTGCCGCAAACCGGACAATTATTACCGCCGTCCCTGGCTTCTTTTGGGGTCAGGCGGGAAAGACATTTACGGTGTCCGTCATGGAAGTACTTTCCCTCCTCGGGGAAATATTCGATGGTATACAATAACCGGGAGATGTCCTGTCTTTTTAAAGCCTGGCAGATGGTCTTATAATCCATGTCGCAGTCGAAAACATTGGCCTCGCGTCCCAGTTTTGAAGGGCTGTGCGCATCGGAATTTGATATCAGGGAATGCCTGTCAAGTTTGCTCAGCCGCCAGTTCATGGCCGGATCGGAGGAAAGCCCTGTCTCCAGCACATGGATGTTCTCAGCTTGATCCTCGTAGCATTCCTCCAGGCTGTTAAAACCGAAGTTTGCCCCGAACAGCGAAAAATGCGGGGTCCAGATATGGGCCGGGATCACCAGGCAATCCGGGGAGATGCCCATCACCAATTCCACCAAGCGGGAGGCATATAAGTTGACTATGGGCCGTCCGTCCATGGAAAGATCGGCATGGCGTTTAAGCTGCCGGTTGATCTGTTCCACCACCTCGAATGACGGGGCGAAGATCATGTTGTGTATTTTGCGGCTCTTTCCGTCTTTGGTGAATAGGTTACAGACTTCGGCCGTCAGCATAAAATCTACCCCCCGATAATGGTAGATTCCATTGTCCCTGGATTCCAGCTTGAACCTCAACTCCTTCAACCAATCGGGATGGGTGAAATCCCCGCTGCCCAGGAGGCCCAGGCCCTTATACTGGGCCCATTCGGTTATGTGCTCCAGGTCCATGTCCTGGCTGGTAGCCCGGCTGTACTTGGAGTGTATGTGGAGATCGGCGATGAAACGCATATTATTTCTTGTAGGCGATTATGGTGGCCCGGATGGTATTGGGTTGGGGTGGCACCAGGGTCAAATGCTTGAATATCTCTATTTTCCCAAAACCTGCTTTTTTAAGCATTGACTTCACATCATCCAAGGGAAATGCCCTCTCTTGGTGGAATTCATCTATTCTCTTATATCCCCCTTCCCGCGGGATGAACAGCGTCAGGGACAAATTGGCATAATGGCTGACGAAGTCGTAGCTGTTCCGCCAAATGGAGACCATTCTTTCGGTTTCTTTCACCTCCAGCCGATGATCCCAATATTTGGTGAGGGCAAAGATGGTGTTAACATCAAATATGAACACCCCCTGCCCGGACAAGGCGCACTGGACACAGCTGCAGGCACTAAGGAAATCTTCTTCTTTGAGCAGGTAATTCATGCTGTCGAAAAGGCAGGTAATTATTGAATACTTCTCTTTGGCAGGAAAATCCCGGATATCACCCGGAAAGAATTTTATTTTGAATCCGGATTTTTTTGCTTTGGCCCGGGCAGCATCCAGCATTCCTGGGGACCGATCCATCCCTTTTACATTATATCCCGCCTTGGCAAAGAGCAGGGCCGATGTCCCGGTGCCGCAGGCCAGGTCCAGCAGGGCACTGTCTTTGGCCATACCCGCCCGCTGGGCCAAATGTATGATATAATCTGTCCATTCCCGATAATCCACATCCTGCATCAGCAGGTCGTAGTAGGGCGATATATCGCCAAAAGGTCTCACTCTTATCCTGCCTGTTATTTCTGACCGTACCCCGATTCAAAGGCTTTTTTATTCAGTTCCACAGTCTTGGCCGGAACCCTCCGGGAGATGACACTCTGCCATTTGTCGGGAGCCAGCTCCAATTTCCTGGCCAGGGCCCCTAATAGGACAGTATTGACGGCCTTGGCACTGCCGGCCTTTTCGGCCAGTGCCATACCGGGACACAGCACTGTGTCCTTAATATGCTGTTTGATCTTTTCGACAATGTCGACCGGATATTCCGCCTTCCCGGTGGCCACCGACATGGGGATCACCTGCTGTTGGTTGATTATAAGGGAACCGTCTGGTTTTAAAAAATGCAGATATCGGGCGGTCTCCATTTCCTCGAACGACAGGATGACATCGGCCTCGCCCTCCCGGATCAGCGGTGAGTTGATCTTGTCACCGTAACGCACGTGGCTGACCACGCTGCCCCCCCTCTGGGCCATGCCGTGCACCTCGCTTTTCTTGGCATCGAACCCGCTGGCGATGGCGGTCTCGGCAATGATGTCCCCAGCCAGCAGCACCCCCTGGCCGCCCACGCCGCAGATGAGTATATTCACCGTTTTCATCATTACTCCTTTTGCTATTTATGACCCATGGCCTGTTTGGGGCACAGCGAAGCGCAGACCTCGCAGCCGATGCAGAGCATGGGGTCGATCTTCGATTTCTTTTTGTCTTTGTCAAATGAAATGGCCGGACAGCCCAGTTTCAGGCAGATCCTACAACCCACGCATTTATCCTCATCCACCTTCAGAGCTGGCCTGTATCTCTTCTCTATCAGGATGCAGGGCGACCTGGCGATGATCACCGAAGCCCCTGGGTTGTTGACCGCTTCCTTTATGGCTTTCTCGGTCTGCTTAAGGTTTAGAGGATCTATCATCTGAACATGCTTCACTCCGCACGACCTGACCAGCGGCTCCAACTCGATTATGGGTGCCTCCTGTCCCTGCAGGGTCTTGCCGGTGCCCGGATTCTCCTGGTGCCCGGTCATGGCGGTGATCCGGTTGTCCAGAATGATGACCGTTCCTTGGGAGTTATTGTAGACCATGTCCACCAGCCCGGTGATGCCGGAATGAAAGAATGTGGAGTCGCCGATCACCGCCACGGTCTTTTGAGCCATCTCCGGCCCCAGGGCCTTCTCCAAGCCCATGGCCGCAGTAACGCTTCCTCCCATGCAGATCACGGTATCCATGGCATTAAGCGGCTCCATCATGCCCAGGGTGTAGCAGCCGATGTCTCCGGTGACCGTCAGCTTGAGCTTGTTGAGGGCATAAAAGACCCCGCGGTGCGGGCATCCCGGGCACAGCACCGGGGGACGGGCCGGCAGTTGCAATGGTTTGTAGGACGATTCTTTCTGCAGGCCGAAGACCTTGGCCAGGACGGTGGGATCGAGCTCCCCTGCGATGGGGATTTTAGCCTTGCCGGTGATCTCCTTCTCATAGGCGCAGCTGCCGGAGATCTTGTAGCCGTCGGCTTTTATCTGTTCCTCGAGAAAAGTGTCGTTCTCTTCTATCACATATATCTCGTCGACCGAGTTGATGAATTCGGAGATCATCTTGACCGGCAGGGGAAAGGTCAGTGATAGTTTCAGGAACGAAGCCTGGGGAAAAACATCCTTGGCATATTGATAGGAAATACCGCTGGTGATTATCCCCAGTTTCTTTTCGCCTTTTTCCACTTTATTATATGAAAAATGCTCGCCATATTCAGCCAGCTTTTTAAGCCGTTCCTCCACCTTGACATGCATCTTCCTGGCATGGGCCGGGATGGTGATGTTCTTGGCCACATCCTTGACGTAGCCGGTGGGCTGGTGTTCTGTCCTTTCCCCGGTCTCCACCACCCCCTTGGAATGGGAGATGCGGGTGGTCAAGCGCAACAACACCGGGGTGTCGAATTTTTCGGAGAGGTCGAAGGCCAGCTTGGCCATCTCCAGGCATTCCTGGCTGTCCGACGGCTCCAGACAGGGGATCTTGGCCATCTTGGCGTAATAGCGGTTGTCCTGCTCGTTCTGGGAGGAATGCATTCCGGGATCATCGGCGCTGACCACCACCAAACCTCCCCTGGCCCCGATATAGGCCATGGAGAACAGCGGATCGGCCGCCACGTTCAATCCCACATGTTTCATGCAGGTCAGGGCCCGGGCCCCGGCAAAGGAGGCCCCGGCCGCCACCTCCAGCCCCACCTTTTCATTGGTGGCCAGCTCGGCATATATCTCCTTATATTTCCCCAGATTTTCCAGGATCTCGGTGGATGGCGTGCCGGGATAGGCCGATACCACATTGACCCCGGCCTCCCAGGCCCCCCGGGCCACCGCCTCGTTTCCCGATAGAAACATTTTCATAGAGTCTCCGCAATGATAAATAAGTTGCATTTGATTAACTACGCAGCCCAGGCCTGAGCCTGGGCTGCGTGGGGTATCATCCTTCCAGGGCTTTGGCTATTACCTTGACCGCCCAGTCCACTTCCTTTTTGGTTATCACCAGCGGCGGGGCAAAGCGGATGGTCTGCTCGTGGGTATCCTTGGCCAGCATCCCCATCTCCTTCATTTTCAAACAATATGGCCGGGCCTTTCCAGCCGAGGCATGCAGTTCCATCCCGGTCAGCAGCCCCTTGCCCCTGATATCCTTGATCTTCTTGGTCTTGATCTTAGCCAGCTGGGAGCGGAAGTAATCGCCCAATTGCTGTGATCTTACATCCAGCTTCTCTTTGGCCAGGACCTCCAGGGCCGCGGTGCCGACGGCACAGGCCAGGGGGTTGCCTCCGAAGGTGCTGCCGTGCTGGCCGGGTTTGATGACCTTCATGATATTCCAGGAGCTGAGAATGGCGGAGACCGGATACACTCCCCCGCCCAGGGCCTTGCCCACGATCATGATATCAGGCTTGGCATTCTCATGCTGCCAACAGAACCACCTTCCGGTGCGGCAGAAGCCGGTCTGAACCTCGTCGGCGATGAACAGGACATTATGCTTCTTGCAGATCTGCTTGACCTTGGTAAGATATCCCTTGGCCGGAACCTTGACCCCGGCCTCTCCCTGGATGGGCTCCACCAAAAACCCAACGGTATTCTTGGTAATGGCCTTCTCCAGGGCCTTGGTATCATTGTAAGGAATGATTTTGAACCCGGGTGTGGCCGGCCCGAATCCGGTATAGGCATCGGGATCGGTGGAAAAACCGACGATGGTGGTGGTCCGGCCGTGAAAATTCTCGGCGCAGACGATGATCTCGGCCTGGTTCTTGGGCACCCGTTTGATCTCGTAGCCCCATTTGCGGGCCAGCTTGATGGCCGTCTCCACCGCCTCGGCACCGGTGTTCATCGGCAGGGCTACCTCCATCTGCGATACTCTGCAGAGCTTCTGCAGAAAGGGCCCCAGCCTGTCGTTATGAAAGGCCCGGCTGGTGAGGGTCACCCTCTCCAACTGGTCCTTTAAAGCTTTAAGCACTGCCGGATGGCGATGCCCCTGATTGACCGCCGAATAGGCGGAAAGCATGTCCAGGTATTTCTTGCCCTCCACATCCCACACCCAGATGCCCTTGGCTTTGGATATCACCACCGGCAGGGGATGGTAGTTGTGGGCCCCGTATTTCTCGGTGATCCTGATCAGCTCTTTGCTGCTGGCCATTTCTCTCTCCTGTAATAGATATTTTATTTATATTGTTTGATTTTGCAGCCGGTGGATCATTCTTTGGCGTCCAGATCAGAACGAAGGGCAGAGTCCATTTGTATCATAACGGCACTCTGCCCCCAAGGTTGAATGATCTGTTGTATCGGCCGTTATTTTTTCTTGGCGACCTTTTTCAGCACCTGGTCCAGAATATCCAGGCCAACCTTGGCCTCTTCCTTGGTGATGATCAGCGGCGGACATATCCTGAGGGTGTTGGTGCCGCAGCCCAGCATCAGCAGGCCGCGTTTGAAGGCCTCCTGGACCACCGCCTCCATCAGGTCGTGGTCCTTCTCCCGGGTCTTACGGTCCTTGACCAGCTCCACTCCGATCATCAGCCCCTTGCCGCGGATGTCGCCGATGGCCGGGTGCTTCTTCTGCATCTTCTTCAGCTCGGCCATCATATAATTTCCCACCACGGCCGAGTTCTTCATCAGGTCCTTCTTGATGATCTCGTAGGTGGCAATGCCGGCCGCGCAGCATACCGGGTTGCCGCTGAAGGTGTTGCCGTGGGAACCCGGCTTCCAGCTCATGACCTGGGACGACGCTATGATGGCTCCCATCGGCATACCCGAGGCTATACCCTTGGCCATGGTGATGATGTCGGGTTTTACCCCGAAATGTTCCATGGCGAACCACTTGCCGGTCCGGCCCATGCCCGACTGGATCTCATCGGATATCAGCAGCATGCCGTGCTTGTCGGCCAGTTTGCGCAGGGCCACCACCGCCTCCTTGGGGGGCACCACATATCCACCCTCGCCCTGGATGGGCTCGAAAACGATGGCCGCCACTTCCTCCGGCGGCAATATGGTCTTGAGCACCACATCTTCGATGTATTTGATGCACTCCAGTTTGCAGCCGGGATAGGTCTTGTTGAAGACACAATGATAGCAGTTGGGGTAGGGCACATGGGTCACTCCCGGCATGGTGGGAAAAAAGCCCTTCTTCTGGGTGGTCTTGGAACCGGTGCAGGAGACCGCCCCCAGGGTCCGGCCGTGAAAGGCCCCGATGAAGGCGATGAACTGGGGACGCTTGGTGTAATAGCGGGCCAGCTTCAGGGCCCCTTCCACCGCCTCGGCCCCGGAGTTGCAGAAAAACACCCGGTTGTCCTTTCCGGTGGGGGATACGGCATTCAGCCTTTCGGCCAATTCCACCTCCGGTGAATAATAGAAATCGGTGCCCGAATAGTGAAGGAATTTATTTGCCTGCTCGGTGATGGCCTTCACCACCTGGGGATGGCAGTGCCCGGTGGAATTGACCGCGATGCCGGCGCAGAAATCCAGCAGCACATTGCCGTCCACATCTGTCATCCAGACGCCCTGGGCTTTTTCGATGACCGCCGGATAGGAACGGGTGTAGGAAGGGGACAATGACTTATGGTCGCGCTCCACGATGGCCCTGGCCTTGGGCCCTGGGAAAGCACCCCTTAAGATGGGTTTTTTCAACACTTTCATGGCAGGATCCCTTCTATATGGTATTTAAATTTACTTGCCAAAACATCATATTTTAACAGAATTATCGGTTAGTGTCAACCCACCAAAGTGTACATCATAAATGGCCGCGTTATGATTTTCTTAATTGACAAGCGTCCTGATTTGATATATAATTACCTCTCTTGATTATTCATACATTGGGGGATCGTCCAACGGCAGGACACATGGCTCTGGACCATGGTATCGGGGTTCGAATCCCTGTCCCCCAGCCATAAAAAGACTGCGGTTAAATTCGCAGTCTTTTTGCTTTGCCCGTAAAAAAACCCCGCTACCGATAAATGTCGGGGTTCTCGGCCTGATATTAGGCAAGAAACCCAGCGGCGGCTGATCCGCCGCATTTTATACCCCATATCATGCCTCAGGCGGTGAATCCCCTGTCCGCCGAAGTTTGCGCATATTGCTATCACAACGCAGGCGGGCTGCCCCTCAGCCACTATTTTTACAAAGCAAGACAATTCAACGATTATCCTTGCTTTTTCTTATCATGTTTTATACTGTTTGGTTCATGGATAAAATACCAAAGCCCATTGGCATTATGCCAATGGGCTTTCACGACGGAAGACACATAGTAGACCAGACTAGAGGGTTTAACCCTGCTAGGAAATTCCACCCGTATCAGGATGGTTTGGTTTATTGATCTGTTTGATGAAATCTTCGACGGCTTTTTTTATGCTGTCCCTGACCGCAATGGTCCTTTTCAGTTTCTCCTGATCCGGGCCGGTAAAAGCGCCGGGGTCCGGAAAACTCCATTGCAGCCTCTGAGCTATGCCGGGGAAGACCGGGCATTTATCTTCTTCTTTGATATCACACACCGTTATTACATAATTATACAGCTGCCCCTTGAGGTATAGATCAAAAACGCTTTGTGCTTTTTTCCCTGATATATCTATTCCCATTTCGGCCATGGCCCGTATAGCATATGGATTCAGTTCCCCGGGCTCCAGGCCGGCGCTATCGGCCTTAAAACGATCCCCCGCCAGGTGATTGAGCAGGGCCTCGGCCATCTGGCTGCGGGCCGCATTATGGCGACAGATGAACAGAATTTTTGTTTTTTCCATTTCATTTCTCCTGATGGTGCTTGATGACTTTGGCCTGGCAAATGTAGATCACCTCTTCACTGATATTGGTAGACAGGTCGGCTATCCGCTCCAGATTGCGGCTGATCAGTATCAGCCCCAGGGCCCGGCTGATGGCTTTCGGCTTCTCGAACATATAGGTCATCAGTTCCCGCAAGGTTTGATCCTTAAGCTGGTCTACCTGGCTGTCGGTGGCGCAAACCTGACGGGCCTTTTCCACATCCTCATGGACAAAGCTATCCAAACTATCCCTGAGCATCGAAGCAACCAAATGTGCCATCCGGGGAATATCTACCAGGGGCTTTAACGGCGGCTCCTGGCCCAGCTTCAGGGTGCATTGGGCGATATTCACCCCGTGGTCGCCGATGCGCTCGATATCGTTGTTTATCTTTATTATCCCGATCAGCAGCCTCAGATCTTTAGCGGCCGGCTGGTGGCGGGCTATCAACGAGATGGCGTCGTTCTCTATCTCTATCTCCAGCCTGTCGATCTCCCTGTCCAAGGCCATGATCTGCTCGGCCTTGGCCAGGTCCCTATGTAAAAGCGATTCCACCGCCTGGCTGATTATCTGCTCGGCCTTGGACGCCATCAAAAGCAGTTTTTCCTTTATCTGCTCCAGCTCACGGTCGACGTGTCTTCTTTGTTCCATAATGCCGTTCCTTTTGTTTTATTTATTGAATGTCATTCAAATCATCCGAACCTTCCGGTGATATATTCTTCGGTCAGCTTGTTGCCTGGATTGGTCATCATCTTCTCGGTGGGGCCGAATTCCACCAGTTTGCCCAGCATCAGAAAAGCGGTGAAATCTGACACCCGGGCGGCCTGTTGCATGTTATGGGTGACGATGACAATGGTATATTTTTCCTTGAGGCGGAATATAAGTTCTTCGATCTTGGCAGTGGCAATGGGGTCCAGGGCCGAGGCCGGCTCGTCCATCAGGATGACCTCCGGCTCGACCGCCAAAGCGCGGGCGATGCATATCCGCTGCTGCTGTCCGCCGGACAGCTCCATGGCCGAACGGTGCCGCCGATCCTTTACCTCGTCCCAGATGGCGGCCTCCTTTAATGACCGCTCCACCACCTCTTCCAATTTTTCCTTGGCCGGAACGTTATCGCCCATCCTTACCCCGAAGGCCACGTTCTCGAATATAGATTTCGGAAAGGGATTGGGCCTTTGAAAGACCATGCCCACCTTGCGTCGCAACTCCACCACATCTATATCCCTTTGATAGATGTCCTCCCCGTCCAGCAGGATCTGCCCCTCTACCGTCACGCCGTCGATCATTTCGTTCATCCGGTTTATTGACCGCAATAGGGTCGACTTCCCGCAGCCCGACGGCCCGATGATGGCGGTCACCTTCTTTTCGGGGATCATCATCGAAATATCCTCCAGGGCCTTGGTGCGATTGTAGTATAGGTTGAATTCCTTTATTTCCAACCTATTGTTTCCGGTCTGCATATTATCTTCCCTTTCTAAGCTGGCTTCTGGTGCGGGATCTTATGATTATGGCGATGATGTTTAGCGAAAAGGTTAGGGCCAATAGTACCAGGGTGGCTCCCATGGCTATAGGCACCGTGGCGTCTATATCCGGCGATTGGGTGGTCATTACGAATATATGGTAGCCCAGGGTCATGAACTGGTCGGTGGGCAGCTTGGGCAGGTACGGCAGGTAATAGGCCGCCCCGGTGAACATGATTGGAGCCACCTCACCGGCCCCCCGGCTGATGACCAGCACCACTCCGGTCAGGATGCCGGGGATGGCTTGGGGAAGCACCACATGCCTTATCGATTGCCACTTGGTGGCGCCCAGGGCCAGGGCTCCGGCCCGTTCCGCCTGGGGAATGGCCCGGAGAGCCTCCTCGGTGGCCACTATGATCATCGGCAGGTTCATCAAGGCCAGGGTCAGCGAGGCCCAAAGTATGCATGGCTGTCCGAACAGGCCGGTCTGTCCCAGCGAGTGGTCAAGCCCCCCCCCGATGAACTGGATGAAAAAACCCAGCCCGAACAGGCCGAAGACGATGGAGGGGACGCCGGCCAGATTGTTGACCGCCCCGCGGATCAGCTTGGTCAGAATGAAACCGGGCCGGGCGTACTCATGTAAATAGACTGCGGTGGCCACGCCTACCGGCACCACCGCGATCAGCATCAGCATCAGCGAGAATACCATCCCGAATATGGCCGGAAATATCCCGCCCTTGGTCATGCCATCGGCGGGCGCTTGGGTCAAAAATTCCCAACTGATGCTTTTATATCCGCCGATAATAACCGTGCCTAGTATGATCGCCAGAATGGCCAGGATCAGCAGCACCGCCGATCCGGTCAGGCCAATTTTGAGTTTATCTTTGATATTTCTTAAGTTTATCTTATTTGTCATATGTCACCTATTTCTTGGCCCCGTAAAGCTTGCTCATCAGCCCGTCGAACAGCACCCAGGAGGTCATGTTTATCGCGAAGGTGACCAGGAACAGGACCAGCCCGATGAAGAACAGGGCATGGTAGTGTCCGCTGCCAAAGACCACCTCTCCCAGCTCGGCCGCGATGGTGGCGGTCATGGTCCGGGTGGAATTAAGAGGATTGAATGAGAACAGCGGGGCATTCCCGGCCGCCATCAGCACCACCATGGTCTCCCCCACCGCCCGTCCCATGCCGAACAGAACCGCTGCCGACACCCCGGGCAGGGCCGCCGGCAGAACCACTTTTAGGGCCGTCTGCCAAGGGGAGGCCCCCAGCCCCAGGGCCGCCTCCCGGAACGACCGGGGGACCGCATTGATGGCATCCTCGGCCAGTGAATAGATGGACGGAATGACGGCAAAGCCCAGGGCTATCCCGGCATTGACCGCATTTAGCCGGATCTCCCAGCCGAAGATATTTTTTAGAAAAGATGCCATAACTATCAGGGCAAAGAAGCCCAGCACTACCGAAGGGATCCCGGCCAGCAGCTCCACCGCCGGCTTGATGAATTCCTTTAAACGGCGCCCGGCGAACTCCGAGCTATAAAGAGCGGCGGAGATAGCCACCGGAACGGCTAAAAACAATGCGATCAGGGTCACCTTTAAGCTGCCCAGGATGATGGGCCACAGCGAGAACCGGGGATTATCCGACACCGGCTGCCAGGCGATGCCGTTGAAGAATTGGCCGAAGGTTATCTCCTGCTGCACCTCGCTGTTGAAGAATATCGGCAGCGACTCCCTCATGATGAATAGGAATATCAGGAATACCACCACGATGGCGAAGGTGGCGGTGATCTTGATGTTTCCCTCGATCAGGGATTCCCCGAGATATTTGAATCTCCTTTTCTTAAGGCTCATGTTCTTGATTCCTTTGATAACGGGAAATCCAAGGGGTCTCTTTGGTCGCGAAACCCCCTGGATCAAGCCCCTGAATGACGGTGATATTATTTTACGGTAAAGTATCCCACCTTTTTCACCACTTCCTGGCCCTCGGGGGAAAGCACCCAAGCGACCATCTTCTTGATCTCGCCGCTGGGCTTGCCCCTCAGGTACCAGTAAAGGTCGCGGGCCAGGGGATACTGGCCGCTCTTGACGGTCTCGGCGGTGGGCCGGAAACTGCCTTTAGCGGTCTTGATGGCCACTTCCTTGACCCCCTTGGCGTAAGCCGCCCCGCCGTAGCCGATGCCGAATTTATCCTTGGCCACCGCATTGACCACCGCCGCGGTCCCCGGCAGGGACTGCATGCTGGAAGTATAGTCGGCATTCTTCATGGCCGATTCCCGGAAGAAGACGTAGGTGCCGGAGCTGTTCTCGCGTCCGTAGACTATGATCTTGGCATCGGACCCGCCCAGCTGGGACCAGTTGGTGGTCTTGCCGGTGTAGATGTCCCGGATCTGGTCCAGGGTCAGCTCGTCCACCGGGTTTTTCTCGTTGACATAGATGGTCACCCCGTCCTTGGCCACCGGAATCTCGGTGCCCATGTTGAAATAGCGCTCGCGTAGTTTCTTCTTTTCGGAATCCTTCATGCTCCGAGAGGCCTGGCAGATGTCGGTGGAGCCGTTGATCAGCGCGGCGATCCCCACCCCCGAGCCGCCCCCGGTCACCTGGATCACCACCCCGGGGTTCTTCTGCATGTACAGCTCGGCCCATCTCTGCCCCAGCATCAGCAGGGTATCGGAGCCCTTAATGGTTATGGCTTTCCCGGCCATGACAAAACTGCAGGTCAGGATGACCACCAGGGCCAGCGAGGCCCAGAATCTGATATTCTTGAATTTCATTTGCTTATCTCCTAAATATTTATATTAGAATTTGATCTGCATCTGGGCGGTGATCTTGTCGTCCTGGTAGGTCTTATACTGGGAATCGGGGTTCTGGGCCAGGGTCATGTTGGTATGGTACAGGGTGCGGTCCACCGCCAGGGTCAGCCGGACGGCGGCATCCCACCAGTAGTTGACGGCCAGGGAGATGTTGGAGGTCTGGTCGTACTCCAGGGCCGCGGCGGTGGTATTGAAGGTAGTGGTGTCGGAGGAAATGTTGGGGTCATAGCTGTCCACCCGGAAGGCCAGCCCCAGCTTGTCGCCGATGTTCTGGATGCCCATCACATAGAGGCCCATGACCTCCTTCTCCCGGGATTCGCCCTTGACCACCTCGGCCAGCAGGCCGGTGCCGCCCACCGGCAGGAACTGGTGGTAGAACTCCAGGGCCCCGCCCATCCGGCCCTTGTAATGGTCGGCCGAATCCTTGCTGGAGGAGAACTTCTCCCGGCCCTCGTACCAGGAGCCGCTCAGGGCCACCAGCCCGAAGTCGTAGCGCACCCGGCCTACAACATCCTTGGGCTTGGTGGGATCAAACCAAGTGAAAGTGGAGTTGTCCACTCCATAGCCGTTGTAAACACCCAGGTCTACGCCAAGGTTTTTCACCGGTGTGAAATTAAGCTTGACGCCCCGGTCCCGCTCTCCCTTGAACAGGGCGCCCGACATGGTGCTGCGCTCCGGAACCTCACGCACCGATGAGGAGCGTTCGATCTCCACCCCGAACGGCCAGTTCATCTGGCCCATGGTCAGGTTGAACTTCATTGCGGTCCAGGGCTCGCTCAGGGTTATCCAGGCCTCTTTGAGGGTAACGGTATTCTTGGAAAAGTCTGGATAAATGCAATACTGCGACGTGGCCGATGGAGTGTAGACGAATTTTATTCTGCCCCGGCGGACGTAGAACCAGCTGGAATCGGCTTTGGTGTCGACCGAATTGGCGGCGCTGTCGATCTTGTCATGATTGACATACTCGAAACGGGTCTGGATGTATCCCGAGACCTTGAGCTTCTTCAGTCCTCCGATATCGCTCTCGGCGGTCAGCATCCTCTCTTCCATCCCGGCCAGTTTGTCGTGGGCGGCTGAAACCTTTTCTTCCACCACCTGGACCGGGGTCTGCTCCTGCTTGTTCAATTGATCCTTGGCGGAGCTCAGCTCCTGGCCCAGGCTGTTCACCTGAGATGTCAGGGCCTCCATCCTCTGCTGAAGGTTTATCACCGCGGTGTCCGGCTTCGCTGTTCTTGACCTCTGGGCAAACGCCGTCTGGCAGGCCATCATTACTGCCAGGCTGAATATCATCACCTTTACCTTGCTCATTTCTGCTCCTTACGTTTATTTAATGTTGATTTTGTTTTGCCATTATACCTTTCGGGCGTTAGGGATAAATTGTGTCAAAGTTAAAAATGCGTTAACTTGCCGCCATCTGGTCAATGACCCCTCCCTTGGGCCCGTACAGGGCCATTTTGCCCCACAGGTATTTCATGAGAAAGTCCCATAATGCTTTACCGGCCGATCTGCCGCTTTTGGCCCGCACCGCCTTGTTCCTAATGGCCGAGTAGAGCATGGCTGCTCCCCTTCCCGGGAAAACCGTATATCCCTGGCCGATGGCTTCCGGAGTGTGGGCATCGGAACCTCCCACCCCCGCCAGCCTGATTTTGGAGTTGAATTTTTGGGTATAGGCATTGCTGAACCCTTCGGTGGGAGAGCCGTTAACCGTCTCAATGGCATCGAACTGCAGGCTTTCCACCAGGGTTCCCACCCCGCCGCACTTGAACAATTTAAGCCATAGTGAGAACGGATGCACCGCCACGGCCAGGCCTCCCTGCCGGTGGATCTCATCCACCGTGGCCTCGGCGGTCAATAGAGGCCGGATCCGGTCTTTTAAAAACAGGCCCACCACATGCCCGTCCGAGGTGGTTATTTCCTCCCCGATTATCACATCAATATTAAGCCCCCATCTAACCGCCAGCTCCCGGGCCTTAAGGGCGCCCTCTATTTCGTTGTGGTCGGTTATGGCGATGGCGTCCAGTCCTGCGGAGATGGATTTTCGCAGAACCTCTTCAATTGTTCCGGAGCCGTCCGAATATACCGTATGGATGTGTAGATCTGATTTACCCATATTCTTTTTTAAAATTCTGCCTTAATATAACCTTTTTCAGTTATGAGATGATTACCGTAATATTAAATTCATATTAAATGTGATTTAACCGGAAATTAACAATCTCTTAACCTTTTTTCTCTTTACTTTATATATAATTTACACTATTATTTAACTGAACATATGGAGATGTTTAAGATATGCCCAAGAAGATATATATTGCGGAGGACGAAAAGGACATCGCCGATATCGTCAGGCATTACCTGAAGAATGCCGGCTATGCGGTAGAGGTCTTTGAAGATGGGGAAAAAGCTTTGCGTAGGATACGGCTTTCGGTCCCGGATCTTTTATTGTTGGACTTGATGCTTCCCGGCATGGATGGCCTGGAGATTTGCCGCCTGCTGAGATCTGAACCGCCGACAAAAAAATTACCGATAATCATGCTGACCGCCAAGGGCGAGGAGACCGACAAGATCGTCGGCCTAGAGATGGGGGCTGATGACTATATCACCAAACCCTTCAGCCCCAAGGAATTGGTGGCCAGGGTCAAGGCCCTTTTCCGCCGTAACCAACCGGATTTGGAAGCAGTAAAGAAAATTCAATATGGAAAACTTTTCCTTGATATCGAGACCCACACCGTATCCCTGAATAATAAGGAAGTGACGTTGACCGCCAAGGAATTCGCCCTGCTGGAATATCTGCTGCAACGCAAGGGCAAACTGGTGTCGCGCGATAACATACTAGATGCGGTTTGGGGCATGGATTATTACGGGGGCAACCGCACCATCGACGTTCATATCCGCCACCTGCGCGAAAAGATACCCCTCTTGAAGGCCTCCCTGGCCACCGTAAAATCATTCGGTTACAAATTGAAGGACGAAAAATAATGGCCAAAAGCCTCAAGGCACGGTTGCTTTCCCTCACCCTGCTGACCATAGTCTCTATGATAGGCCTGCTGAGCATTTATCTTTCGATGGTCAGCCGCCATTACCTGCTTAATATAACTCTCAAGGGGATGGAACCTCTGGCCAGACTGACTGCGGAAAATATCTCCATTTCCTTGACCGGTCCCGCTTCTGTCGATTTGGATTCTCTGGCTGATGGCTATTCCGGGATCACCGGGTACCGCATGACCATCATCGATGCTGATGGCACGGTTTTGGGTGATTCCGACGAGGACGGCATGAACTTGGCCGCCATGGACAATCATCTGGGCCGGCCAGAAATACGAACCGTTTCCCGAACCGGAAGCGGGCATTCATTGCGCTACAGCCAAACGTTAAAGAAGGAGCTGATTTACCTGGCTGTCCCCGTTAATGTCCGGGGCAAGCCCTGGGGTTATTGCCGCATTGCCTGGCCGTTCACCGATTTCTCCACTTACCGCTGGCATTTGTTCTTTTCTCTGCTAACCGGGTTTCTGATAGCTGCCGCCCTTTTGATCTTCATTTACAACACCTACTGGAACTCAGTCATCAGATCGATAAATAAAATTGAGGAGGCGGTAGCCCGAATAAGCGGCGGCGACCTTTCCGCCCGGGCACCTACCAACCAGGGAAGCACGGAATTGGATTTTATCGCCGGATCGCTCAATACACTGGCCCAGTCATGGGAAAACACCCTGTCCGACCGTGACGGACAAAGGCTCCGTCTATCAGCGGTCTTGCAAAGCATGTCCGAAGGAGTGCTGGTGATTGACAATCGCCAAAGAATAACGATGATAAATGCTCCGGCCTGCCGCATGTTCGGCCTGGAACATTCCGATTGCCAGGGCAGATTGCTTATTGAGGTCATACGCCATCCCGACATAGGAGAATGGTCCCGCCATTGTTCCTCCGGCCTCGAATTTGCGGTCGGCAACAAGAGCTATCTGGTTCACGGCTCGCCCCTGGAAAGCAACAAGCAGGATTCGGACATCGTAATCGTGGTCAGCGACATCACCGACTTTAAAAAGCTGGAGAACATCCGCAAGGATTTCGTGGCCAATGTTTCTCATGAGCTAAAAACACCCCTGTCGGCCATAATAGGCTATAGCCAGGCGCTCAATGACGGCAGTTATCAGAATAAAGACCAGATGCGTGATTTTTTGGAGCGGATACACCGGCAATCGGAGCGCATGAATCGGATAGTGAGCGACCTTCTGACGTTGTCCTCTTTTGAAACGGGAAGTTATGCCATCAATCTGCAGCCGGTCCTGCTAAAAGACCTGGTGCAGCGGGCTGTTGAGAACATACAGCAACCGGCCGGCCAAAAGAAACAGACAGTATTGGTGAAAGATATTCCCGAAAGCTGCCAAATAAAGGCCGATGAGATCAAAATGATACAGGCCTTGACCAACCTTATGGATAATGCCACCAAATATACACCGGAAGGCGGCCGGATAGAGGTTTCTGTCGAACTCAAGGATAATATCGTTCGTATCAGGGTATCAGATAACGGATCGGGCATATCTTCCGAGCACCTGACTCGTATTTTCGAAAGATTTTACAGGGTTGATAAGGGGCGTTCTCGCGAAATGGGGGGAACCGGCCTGGGGCTGGCTATCGTCAAACATATCGTAGAAATGCATCAAGGAAAAGTTGGTGTTTCAAGCCAGATCGGAAAAGGTAGCGAATTTTGGGCAGAATTGCCGATATAGCATCAAGTTCTGGCTCCCTGGTTTTTATTCCGATAATATCAAATGGATAGGGAACCAAAACAGCCCCACCTCAGCTATGAGATGGGGCTGTGAACCATGGTGCGGGGTAAGATTACTTTTCTGTTAATTGAACAATGCTATGTTAGTGAAGGTCTGGAATGTAGATATAGCCTTTGTATTCACAGATTGCAGTTCGGACTTGAAGGGCGATATTCAGCCATACAGACATACGAACTGAAAAGAGGCAACCAATTTGGTTGCCTCTTATTTTATTGCATAAAAGATGATGCCTATTTTTTAACACTTTTTTAATGCCTTTATACCCCTATTTAACTTGACCAAACTGCTGTTTGGCCGGATAATGAGGGCATGAAAACAAATGATTGGTATTTTTTCCTTTTCTACGGCGCTGCGCTTACAGCAACGGCTCCGTTGATCGGCTACTGGATGGCCAGGGTTTTGAACGGGCAGCGCAGTTTCCTCACCCGTTTCATCGGGCCGGTTGAAAATGGTGTCTACAAACTGGCTGGCATCCAACCGGACAAGGAAATGCATTGGAAAACCTATTTGCTGTCACTTTTGGCCTTTAACGGAATAGGCTTTACCGTGCTTTTCATCCTCCAACTGACCCAGAATAACCTGCCGCTTAATCCCCAGCACCTGCCAAACGTACCAGGTTGGCAGGCTTTTAATACGGCCGTCAGCTTTATGACCAACACCAATTGGCAGGCCTATGCCGGGGAAAACACCCTCAGCCCCCTGGTGCAGATGGCGGGGCTTGGCGTCCAGAATTTTCTAAGCGCCGCCACCGGCATTGCTGTGTTGCTGGCCTTTGCCCGGGGTTTGGTCCGCCACTCAGCGGAGACTATCGGCAATTTTTGGAGCGATGTGACCCGGACCACATTGTATGTTTTGCTGCCGCTGTCGCTGCTCTTTTCCCTGATCCTGGTCCAACAAGGGGTGGTCCAGTCGTTCCGGCAGAATGTAACCGCTAAAACGCTGAACGGCACGGAGCAGATCATTCCGCTGGGCCCGGTGGCTTCACAGGTGGCCATCAAACAACTAGGCACCAACGGCGGCGGTTACTTCGGGACCAACAGCTCCCATCCGTTTGAGAACCCAACCCCGCTTACTAATTTCCTGGAAGTGCTGGCCATTCTTTTGCTCCCGGCGGCGCTGGTGTTCATGTTCGGAAAGATGATCGGAAACAAAAAACACGCATGGATGCTGTATGGCGTGATGCTGTTGATGCTGGGGGGCGGGCTGGCCCTGTCCTGCGCGGCAGACGATCAACTGGCAAAGCAGGTCCCAGGTCTCTCCCTGGAAGGTCGGGAATTCCGGTTCGGCCGGGCGGCCAGCATACTGTGGAGCGTGGCCACCACGGCCGCTTCCAACGGCTCGGTCAATTCCATGCACGACAGCATGGCGCCTTTGGCCGGTCTGGTTCAGATGTTCAACATGATGGTCGGAGAAGTGATCTTCGGCGGGGTGGGCAGCGGAATGTACGGTATGCTGTTATACGTCCTGCTGACCGTTTTCATCGCCGGGCTGATGGTGGGACGTTCGCCCGAATACCTGGGAAAGAGGATAGACCGTTATACCGTGATCTGGGCCAGCATCGGCCTGCTGCTGCCGTCGGCGGTCATCCTTTTGGGCACGGCCCTGTCGTGCTTGTCCCCGTCGGGTTTAGCTTCGCTCTTAAACGGAGGACCTCACGGTTTCAGCGAGATATTGTACGCCTGGACCTCGGCGGCAGCCAACAACGGCAGCGCCATGGCGGGGCTCAATGCCTCCACAAATTTCTATACTATCGGGCTGGGTGCAGCCATGTTGTTGGGAAGGTTCGGGGTCATCGTCCCGGTTTTAGCCATAACCGGACGCCTGGTCCAGGGCAAGTCGGTGCCTCCCTCGACCGGGACCTTTCCCACCGACACTCTTACTTTTGCGGCCATACTGATAGCCGTGATCCTGATAGTCGGCGGACTCACTTTCTTTCCGGCGCTCTCGCTGGGCCCGATGATCGAGCATTTGCTTATGGAAACCGGCAACCTGTTTTAAGGGACTAATATGAGTTCAAACCATGTCGCAATAAAAACGTTTGACCAAGCCATGCTGATCCGGGCGGCCCGGGAAGCTTTAAAAAAACTATCTCCCCAGGCCCAGCTGCGGAATCCGGTGATGTTCGTGGTTTTTGCCGGGGCGATATACACCACAATAGCCTGGGGCTTCAACCGCTCGTCCTACCAGATCATGATTGCAAGCTGGCTGTGGTTCACCGTTATCTTCGCAAACTTCGCCGAGGCCCTGGCCGAAGGCCGGGGCAAGGCCCAGGCCGATTTCCTTCGCTCCATGCGCCGGGTGGGAAAGGCCCGGAAGATGGTGGACGGCCGGGAGGAGTCGGTGGTCCCAGTGGACCTGCACGTGGGCGACACCGTGGTCTGCGAGGCCGGGGATATCATCCCTTCCGACGGAGAGATAATAGAGGGCATAGCCAGCGTTGACGAGTCGGCCATCACCGGCGAATCGGCCCCGGTCATCCGGGAGAGCGGCGGGGACCGCAGTGCAGTTACCGGAGGCACCAGGGTCTTAAGCGACCGGATATTGGTCCGGGTCAGCAGCGAGCCGGGGCATTCCTTCATCGACAAAATGATCGCCTTGGTGGAGGGAACGAACCGCCGCCAAACCCCCAACGAGCAGGCGCTCAATGCACTTATTATTGGTTTGACGGCGTTGTTCCTGCTGGTGGTCTTTACCGTACCCGCCTGTTTGGGATATGCCGTGACTTCAGGGGGACAGCAACAGGGATTTAATGTTGATATGACGACATTGATAGCTTTGTTAGTGTGTCTGATCCCGACCACCATCGGCGGACTTTTAAGCGCCATCGGGATCAGCGGGATGGACCGGCTGGTGCGCCGCAACGTGTTGGCTACCAGCGGACGGGCGGTGGAGGCGGCCGGAGACATAGACGTGCTGCTGCTGGATAAGACCGGCACCATCACCTTTGGCAACCGGATGGCCACCGACTTTATCCCGGCCCGGGGCGTCACTTCCGGTGAGTTGGCTTCCGCCGCCCAATTGGCCTCGCTGGCCGACGAAACACCGGAAGGCCGTTCCATCGTGGTGCTGGCCAAGCAGCAGTATAACCTAAGGGAAAGGAAC
The DNA here is from genome assembly GCA_031082425.1 of Candidatus Edwardsbacteria bacterium. Lineage (NCBI taxonomy): Bacteria > Candidatus Edwardsiibacteriota > Candidatus Edwardsiibacteriota bacterium. The sequence goes on from JAVHLB010000004.1 coordinate 58,127, forward strand.
CTGTCCGAGCCCCATGCCCAATATGTCCCTTTTACGGCCAAAACAAGGATGAGCGGGATTGACCTGACCGAAGGCGACCGGGTGCGGCAGATCAGAAAGGGAGCGGCCGATGCCATCCTTGGCATGATCCGCAGCCAGGGGGGCTCATTTCCCGATGAGGTGGCTAAGGCCGTGGAATCCATATCCCGGCAGGGCGGCACGCCATTGGTGGTTTCTGACAACCGGCAGGTGCTGGGGGTGATCCAGCTGCGGGACGTGGTCAAGGGGGGGATCAGGGAGCGTTTCGCCCAGATGCGGCGGATGGGGATAAAGACGGTGATGATCACCGGCGATAACCCCCTGACCGCGGCCGCCATCGCCGCCGAGGCCGGGGTGGACGACTTCATGGCCAATGCCACGCCCGAGGATAAGATGGTCAGGATCAAGCAGGAACAGGCCAAGGGCAGGCTGGTAGCCATGACCGGGGACGGGACCAATGATGCCCCGGCCCTGGCCCAGGCAGATGTGGGTGTGGCCATGAACACCGGGACCCAGGCGGCCCGGGAAGCCGGCAACATGGTGGACCTGGACAGCAATCCCACCAAGCTGATCGAGATCGTGGAAACCGGCAAACAGTTGCTGATGACCCGTGGGGCATTGACCACCTTCAGCATAGCCAACGACGTTTCCAAATATTTCGCCATCATCCCGGCTATATTCGGAGGGCTTTACGCGATCGCCGGCCGTTCCGGCCCGCTGTCTGCGCTGAATATCATGCGGCTTTCCTCGCCCCAGAGCGCGGTGTTGAGCGCGGTGATCTTCAACGCTCTGATCATCATAATGCTGATACCCCTGGCCCTGCGAGGCGTGACCTACCGCCCGCTGGGGGCGGCGGCATTACTGCGCCGCAATTTGGTGGTCTACGGTTTGGGCGGTCTGATAGCGCCATTCATTGGCATCAAGATTATTGACCTGATGATCCATTGGCTGAGAATAATTTAAAGGCAGATATGAGAAGAATATTTTTTATCGCATTAAGACTGTTCCTACTGATGACGGTCATCACCGGGCTGCTTTATCCGCTGGCGGTCACCGGCCTGGCAACAACCTTGTTCCCCAAAGCGTCCCGGGGCAGCTTGGTCACCAGAAAGGGCGAGGTGGTGGGATCATCACTGCTGGCCCAAAGCTTCGACTCTCCCGCCTATTTCTGGCCCCGGCCATCGGCTTGCGGTTATGGCACCATGCCCTCGGGGGCCAGCAACCTGGGTCCCACCAGCAAGGCCCTGCGGGTCCAGATCGCTGGGCGCATTCGCTCATGGGAAGCAGGAACCGCAACTGACGGGGTTCTTTTTCCGGAAATGGTCAGCGCTTCCGGTAGTGGACTGGACCCGCATATCAGCCCGGAAGCGGCCAGGGCTCAGCTGGCCGGAATTGCAAAGGCCCGACGGTGGAACCCGGAACAGATGGAAGCCGCACGGCAGACTTTGGGCGAATTTACCGAGCACCCCCTGCTCGGATTCATCGGACAGCCCCGTATCAACATTTTCTTGTTGAATTTGGCAATGGATAAGATATAATACCTCTATGGCTGAAAACACCAAAGATAGCCTTTCCCCGGCCCCGGTCTCCCAAACGGGACGGTTGAAAGTATTTCTGGGTATGTGCGCCGGAGTTGGCAAAACGTACGCCATGCTTCAGGATGCCCGGAGGGAACTGCAGGCCGGCCGGGATGTGGTGGCGGCTTTGGTGGAGACCCATGGCCGGCGGGAGACCCAGGCGCTGTTGGAAGGATTGCCCCGGATACCCAAGCTTAGGACAAGCTACCGCGATATCACGCTGGAGGAGATGGACCTGGATGCGGTGCTGGAAAGAAGGCCCCAGCTGGTGCTGGTAGACGAGGCGGCCCATACCAACATCCCCGGCAGCCGGCACCCAAAACGTTACCAGGACATCGAGGAGCTCCTGGCCGCCGGCATTTCGGTCTACACCACCCTCAATGTTCAGCATCTGGAAAGCCGGGCGGACGTGGTCCGGCAGATAACCGCGGTGATGGTCCATGAAACGGTGCCCGATTCGCTGCTGGAAAGGGCCGATGAGATCCAGGTGATAGACCTGACACCTGATGACCTGCGGGAGCGACTGGCCGAAAAAAAGGTATACCTGGGGCCGGCCGCGGACATCGCCGCCGTTAATTTCTTCAAATCCGAGAATCTGACCGCCTTGCGGGAGATGACCCTGCGGGTGGCCGCCGAACACACCGACAAATCGCTGAGGGACGAAATGCGGGTGCGCGGGATCGACGGCCCCTGGAAAGCCGGGGAACGACTGATGGTCAGCATAGGTGCCAGCCCTTATTACGAAAGCCTGATCCGCTGGACCCGGCGGGTGGCCGGGGCTTTGGACTGCGGCTGGCTGGCGGTGTACGTCGAAACCGATGTCCCTCTGGGAAAAGCAGAGACGGAGGATCTGACCGGCAACCTTTCCCTGGCCCGGCAGCTTGGGGCCGAGGTCATCATCGTGGCCGGGCATAATATGGCCCAGACCCTGCTGCGGGTGGCCCGGGAGCACAATGTCAGCCAGATAGTCATAGGAAAATCCCAGGAGCCATGGTGGCATTCCCTGATGCACGGCGGATCCCTGGCCCAGAGGCTCATCCGGCATAGCGGCCTGATAGATATCTACATCGTACAGCCGGATAAAACGCAGACCAACAAACAAGCCCCCTTCCGGCCGAAAATCTCTGGCACCCCCCAGGCCTGGCTGGCAGCTGGCGGCATCACCGCCGTTCTGACGGTGATCTTTCTCCTATTCTCCCGGACCATAGGATATGCTGCCATCGCCCCGCTTTACCTGCTGTGGGTGGTGATAGCCGGGCTGAAATTCCCGCGAAGCATAGTGCTTACAGTGGCGGCCGTCTGCGCTTTGCTGTGGAATTACCTTTTTATCCCGCCCCAATATACCTTTGACATCAGGAATTTTCATGATGTCACCATGTTCTTGATGTTCTTCGTGGTGGCGCTGGCCATCGGCCAGTTGACCGCCAAATTAAAGGCTACCGAGTCCACCGAGCAGAAAAGGGAGCGCCGGACCGCCGCGCTTTATGAATTGGCCAAACAGGCCGCTCTAGCTCCGGAACTTAACACCGGGCTGGAAGCCGGGGCCAGGCTGGTGGAAAATCTGCTTAACAGCCGGATCGCCCTGACCTTGCGGCAGCCGGACCGCAGCCTGGCTGCCCAATCACATCCGGCAGGGTCGCTGGAATTGAGCCCCAAGGAGTACAGCGTGGCCGCCTGGGTTTTTAGCCGTGGCCGGCCGGCCGGCCGGTTCACCGACACCTTAACGGATGCGGCAGCACTGCATCTGCCGCTGCAGGCCCGCACCGGGATATACGGCGTGATATCGGTTCAGCCGGTGAGAAGCAGGGCCTTCGACATCAGCGAACGTGATTTGTTGGAGGCACTGACCGGGCTGATCGCCGCCATCCTGGAAAAGGACCATTTCATCCAGGCCTTCAACCGGGCCGAGGTGATCGTGGCCTCGGAACAATTGCGCCGGGCCTTGTTCGACAGCGTTCCCCACGAATTGAAGACCCCGCTGGCTGCCTTGAAGACCGGATTTGAAACCCTGCTTATGCTTACTAAACCGGAAAACGAGGCAGCGGTTGAAGCCCGAGCGGAAGTGCGCGGTGCTTTGCACCGGATGCAGGTAGTGGTAAATAATCTGCTGGACATGACCAGGATCCAGGCCGGAGTGGTGCGGCCCAAGCTGGATTGGGCCGATGTCGAAGATGTAGTGAACGCAGCCGTAGATCTGGCTGGGGATGCTCTTTCCCGGCACCGGGTCATCGTCCGGATAGGGGAAAATGTGCCGGCGATGAAAATTGACCAGGCCCTGCTGGAGCAATCTATATGCAACCTTCTGATCAACGCCGCCAACTGGGGTCCGCCGGGCTCTGGAATCACCATCGTGGCTGGCGTCAAACAGGGAAGGTTTAAACTGTCAGTAACGGATGAGGGACCTGGTATACCCGAGCGGGATCTGGACAGGGTGTTCGATAAATTTTACCGGGCTTCCAATGCCCCCACCGGCGGCACCGGCCTGGGCCTTTCCATAGTCGAAGGTTTTGTGAAGGCTCACGGGGGAAAAGTAACGGTAAACAACCGGCCCGAGGGCGGGGCAGAATTCGGCATCGACCTGCCTGTGGAAACCATGTTAATCGGGAAAGAAGAGGCCCAGAATGAAACCTAAGACCAAAGCCCTGATCATAGACGATGAGAAGGCTATCCGGCGGCTGATACACCTGGTGCTGGCCGAGCACGGCTATCAGGTGTTCGAGGCCGAGACAGCCGGGCAGGGACTCAGCGAGGCCGCCCAGCGCAAGCCCGATGTGGTTCTCCTGGACCTTGGCCTGCCTGACATGGACGGGCAGGATGCCCTGAAAAGGCTGAGGGAATGGAGCAATGTCCCGGTATTGATCCTTTCGGTGCGCAGCGGTGCCGAGGAAAAGGTCAAAGCCCTCAACCAGGGAGCCGACGACTATATCACCAAACCGTTCGACGTGCCGGAACTGATGGCCAGGCTTAATGCCATCCAACGCCGGGCGGCGGACACCACCGTCGATCCGGTCTTTGCCGCCGGGCCGCTGATGATTGATTTCAAAAACCGGGTGGTTCAGGTGAATCACAAGGAAGTCAGCCTAAGCTCCACCGAGTACGCCCTGCTGCGAATACTGGCCCAGCACCTGGGAAAGGTCATAACCCACAAACAGTTGCTGCGGGAAGTATGGGGAACCGCGGCCGAGGACCGTTCTCAATATTTAAGGGTATATATGACACATTTAAGAAAGAAGATAGAAGGTCCGGCCGGGAAAAGGATGATCAAGACGGAAGTGGGCATCGGCTACCGGCTATCTGTTTAATCTTCCGAATATAGATATAACTAAAACAGCCCCACCTCCGTTGAGAGATGGGGTGGTGCGCTTGGGCGTAGGGCAAAATCATTTTTCCGCTAATTGAATAATAGTCCGTTGCCGAAGGTCTGGGATGTAGATATAGCCCTTGTATTCTCAGACAGCGATTCGGTCTTTGTCCACTACCCTAGCCAGTGATACAAAAGAGGCAACCCATTGGGTTGCCTCTTTTGGCTTGGTCGATCAATCCTTATAGACGCAAACCCGGTTCCTGCCGTATCTTTTGGCCTTATAGAGGGCCACATCGGCCGATTTTAACAGCCCGTCCACTGTTGCTTCCTTGGATGCCGTAGCGGATATGCCTATCGATACCGTGAAGAAGACGGCATCGCCCCCGGGGAGGGTGACCGATGTCTCGGAAAGTTTTTCCCTGATACGCTCGGCTATAGTTTGGGCCTGGATTTTGTTGGTTTCGGGAAGAACTATGGCAAACTCCTCCCCGCCCATGCGGGCAAAAATGTCTATGTTGCGGATCATGCCCAGGCAGGTCTTGCAGAGCGCCTTAAGCACCTGGTCTCCGATATCATGCCCGTGCGTGTCGTTGACCTTTTTGAATTTGTCGATATCCAGCATCAGAAAAGCCATCGGTCTGCTGGATCGCTTGCCTCGCGACAGCTCCCGCCCGGCCAGTTCGAAGAAATGGCGTCGGTTGCTGATGCCGGTCAAATGGTCGGTCTGGGCCTGCCGTTCAAGCTCCTTGGATTTTTCCACCAGTTGATCCTTTATTTTCAATAGCCGGCCGGCCAGCAGTGCAATGCCGATCAGCAGTCCGAAGATCAGGACCAGGCCGGCGATCTGATAGAGGCATTGCTCCCTCCATTGCTCGAGGTCCTCCTTGACGGCCGAAGATACTACCACTATATAGGGAAAATCCCCTACCTTATAAAAGGCGCTAATCCTTTCCTGTCCGTCCCAGGGAGACACAGTTATGGACTGCAGCATTTTTATACTTTTGGATAAAAAAACCTCCAAGACCGGATAGTTTGCTTTCTTTCCTTCGGCCTTGGCAATCTTAGGTATGTGCAGCAACAAGATCCCGACCGGATCGACCACGGCTATGGCCCCGGTATTTGCAAAATCAGCGTCCCCAAAAAGACCGGCCATCTGTTTTGCGTAAAGGCCGGCATAGATGACCCCGAACAGGCCATTTCGCCCCTCCATCCGGATGGCGCGGGAATAGGCGAACCATATGTCCTTGGTGTTCAGTTCTTCGAACGCTCCCGAACAGTGGATATCCTCGTCGGGATGCGATGATAGATAGGAAAAGTACTCCCTGAACGAGCGGTCGGCCCCGATGCTTTCCTTGACCGGCCCGGACCGGTCAACCCCGCTGACAAAGACGCCCTTGGCATTCATGATACCCAGTCCGAATATCCAGGGATGGGTGTTGATCTTTTTCAACAGAACCGCATTCAGCTTGTCCGTGGCCTCTTTATTTGGGCCGTCTATAAGACGGGGCATCCTGCCGTTGACATCGTCATGGATGCCGCGCATGATGTAGTCGATCTCCCTGAGTGCACCCGATAACCGCTGGGCGGAGATCTTGGCGATATTGGCATTCCGCTGTTTGGCGTTTTCGATCAGAGTTTGGCGGGTATGCACCAGTTGATAGACCTCCAGAAGGCCAATCATCGCCCCTGCCAGCAGGGCCAGCAACGGAAAATAGTTCTTTTTGATCTCGATCTTCACAATGATCATGCTCCGGTAAACAACATCGCTGATTCGATGTTCTGAAGAAGGGTGGGGTTAATCCACTGCTGGGCCATATTTGACCTTTTCTTTGCCCTGTGCTTTTAATGCTATCACTCCATACAGCATTTGTCAACTATAAATCCAGCATAAAGTCGCACCATTTTCTATCTTGAAAATTAAGCGGGCCGAAGCAAATTGCTTCGGCCCGCTTCTACAAAACAAGTTATTCGCCCTCCAGGGCCCGCAGGATCTTGTCCAGCTTGATATTTATCTTATCCAGCTCCTTTTGCACCTGGTCTCCGCTGCCCTGGCCGGAATGCTCCCGGGGGGCAAACCGGTCGGGCCTGGAAAACCGCGGGCGCTCGGGCCGGTCAAAGCGCCGGGGCGCCTCCGAGCCCTCCATTTTCCTGAAGCAGTCACGGCAGTAGATGGGCTTGCCTCCGGTGGGCTTGAAGGGGACCTCGCAGCTTGTTCCGCAGCTATCGCAGGTGGCCGGATGCATCTGTTTATCAAAGCTCCCTTTGCCGAAATCCTTCCCCCCGCGGGGGCCGAACTTTTTGGGGCCCCGGCTGGGGGGTCGGCTGGAACCCTTTTTTTCAAATTTGTTATCGCGATCGAATTTTTTCATTTTTTCTTCCATTATCTATTATTTAATTAAGGTCAGGGCCATCAATACCGGCCACCCCTTTGAGATAAGTATACACCGGTTGAGCCTTAATTACAAGCCTAAATGGATAGGGTGGTTTACCGGCTTTTGCCGATCGGCACCGGGTAAGGCCCGCGGTTTTTTGACTATTGACTTTTGGGGGATAATATTATAGAATATACATCTGTTCAATTAAAATACTGGGTTTGCTTGACCATAAAAGAGGCGGGATCTCACACATAATCTGCGGCGCTATCGTCTAGTGGCCTAGGACGGATGGTTCTCAGCCATCAAACCGGGGTTCGATTCCCCGTAGCGCTACCACATAAAGGGATGCCTCTTGCGGCATCCCTTTATTATAAATAATGATTTTACCGCCTATTTACATTTACAATTTTCCCCCTTATAATGATAAGGCAAGTGTTTGCTGGATTGGTATCCATCAATAATAGATATATTTTAACCATAAATAAGGATGACATCATGGATACTTTCATCAGATTGTTGGGCGACCGGGTCCGCAAGCTGCGGAAAGCCCAGGGGCTCTCCCAGGAGAAACTGGGAGAGAAGGCCGGTTTTGATTACCGCTACATAGGCTTTATCGAGCAGGCCAGGGTCAACCCCACCATCAAGACCCTGGAGAAGGTGGCTAATGCCCTTAATGTATACCTTTGCGACCTCTGTCCCAGTGAGGAGGATCTCAACAAGAACAAAAAGGGCGTTCCCGCCCAGGCCACCGAGCGGGAGAAAACCCTGTCCAAGATCATGCGCCACCTGAACAAGATAGACAACAGCAAACTGAAGAACATAGAACGCATCATCAAGATCACGGTAGAGAACGACAATTGATCAGTCCGCCCCAACGGAAAAGACCGGCATAAAATGCCGGTCTTTTTTATTTTGGGCCAACCTCTATGATGGTTTCATTCATCCGTTCTCATAACCTGCCAATTACCTTCGGCCTGGGAAATAAAAAGCCCAGCCAAAACAACCACCATTCCTATTATCTTTTGCCAGCCGAAGCTCTCCCTGAACCATAAATAAGAAAACACCGCCGTAATAACCGGAATGATATTTGCAAAAATGTTGGTCCGGCTTAATCCCAGCTCCCGGACCGCCACGGTTATCAGCAAGAAAGCCAGGGTAGAAGCAAAAAGGGCCAGGTTAAGCAGGGTTATTATAAGGTCCCTTCCGGGAACGATGCTGATGAAATTCTTAAATCCCAAGAACATAAAGATCGGTAAAAACAAAAGCCCTCCGATGATATTCTGGTTCCTTACTATTACCAAAGGGGAATAGACCGCCGAAAGTTTCTTGAGCATTATGCCATAAAATACCGCACTTATTACAGCACAAAATAATAGCAGAATTCCCTTCAGCGAACCGGATAAAGAGCTTTCCGGACCGCTGATCATCAGCACCACCCCGGCAAAAGATAGGATAAGACCAATTATATTGACCGCCTTGAGTTTTTCCTTAATAAAATAAAAGGCTATTACCGGCGTCACAACAGGGATGGTCGAGATTATAATGGCAGCGGTGGTGGGAGAAACCAGCCTTATCCCATAGCTCTCGCCCAGGAAATAACAGAATGGCTCAAAAAAAGCCAGCAGCAGGAATTTTTTCAGGTCTCCGGAACGGATTTTCTGTTCCTTCTTAAAGACCCATATGAAAATCCCCAAGAATACAGCCGCCAGCACCACTCGGATGAATACCGTCGTTATCGGCTGATAATACTGGTAGGTTTGCTTCATCCAAATGAACGAGAACCCCCAGAAAAATGACGGAATTACCGCACAGGAGTATATCAGTAGTTTATTCTTCAATGCTATTGGTGCTTCTGGCCGAAAAAGCGATCTTTGGCTTCCTTGATCACCATAACCGCTGCAGCTTTGTCCTGCCAGCCTTCAATCCGGACGCTCTTTCCCTCCAAATCCTTGTAGATGGAGAAGAAATGGTTTATTTCTTTTAGCAGGTGCGGCGGCACATCATTTAGCGAATTACAGTGGTTCCACAAAGGATCGGTGGTAGGAACACAGAGGATCTTCTCATCCTGCCCTTTTTCATCAAACATGACAAAGACCCCGATGGGCTTGGCCTCAATGACGCATCCTGGGAAGGTCGGTTCCCAGACCAACACCAGGACATCCAGGGGATCGCCGTCCAATGCTAGGGTATTGGGAATGAAGCCATAATCGCTGGGATAATGCACTGAGGAGAATAGCATGCGGTCGAATTTTATAGCACCGCTTTCCTTATCATATTCATACTTATTGCGGCATCCCTTTGGAATCTCTATGGTAACTGTGATGACGCTGTTTTGGATGTTCATATTTCCTCCACTGTGTTTTTAGTATTCACCCGCATATGATCTGGTATTGGCATTGTCCGCAGCTGCGCTCGTTTTTGACCGGTTTGAAATTGCCCGCCCGGATGTCCTCCACCGTTCGGTTGACTGCCGCTTTTATCTCTTCCATCTGTTTTTCGCTCCTTGCCGTGCTTATTTTCTCCCCCTGTTTAACAAAGTAAAGCGAATATATTTTCGGTTTAAGTCCCAAAGCCTGGTGACAGGCCAGGGCATACACCGTAAGCTGCTCGTCCTTGTCCACCTCTTTCTGGGGTCGGCTTTTTCCGGTCTTGTAGTCTATGACCTCGTAATCACCATCAGGCAATCGGTCTATCCTGTCTATCCGCCCCACCAGCTGGCAGCTTGCCAGCCTTACGGAGAATTCCTTCTCCAGCATTTCCGGGACGGATTCCCGGCGGGCATCCATCTGGCAGTACTTCTCCAATAATTCCAGGCCTTCCTGATACATCGCCTGCTCATGTTCCTGGCTTTTGTATCCCACCGGCACCCAGCGTTTACGGTATATCTCCTTAAGCTGTTCTCCGTTGATGCTTTTGCCGGCGGCTAGATTTTGATGATATTCATTCAAGGCATCGTGGATGCTTTTTCCGAAGCTGGCATTGTGGGCCGGGGTCTCCGGGATCTTGAGGATATATTTCAACTTGTAGAATCTGGGGCATTTTTCATAATCCTTGAACTGGCTGTAGGAAAAACGCGTTACCTCCGCTGGCGACGGGGGGGGACTCTGCTCCCAGACCAAGGCTTTGGTCTGGGCCGCCGCTGGCAGCAGCCCCACCCCGGCCGGGATCATTTGGGGCGGAGTTTCCCCCAAAGCCTCGGCAATGAAGCCAGACGGCTTGAACAGCTTTTTGGCGGTATACATTTCAGCCGCGGTCAGATACAGCTGCTCCCTGGCCCTGGTCAGGCCCACATAGAAAAGCCGCCTCTCCTCCTGAATATGAAAATCTCCGGCCGGCTTATCCTCGGGGACCAATTCATCGGGCAGTTCTATCTGGTCGCTCAGGTTCCTGCCCGGGAAACGCAGGTGCGCCAGCTGCACCATGAACACCATCGGATATTCCAGGCCCTTGGCCGAATGGACCGTGGAAAGTGTCACCACGTCAACATCCTCGATCACCGCCTGGGCCGGATCGTCCCCGGCCTCGTCCATCAGCTTTAGCCACTCGGCAAACGCCTTTACCGTCCGGTCTCCACTCAATGATTCGAACTGATTGAGCTTGGCCAGGAACAAACCGATGTTCTTGATCCTGAGCTCCTCCTCCGGGGTCTCGGGGAAGCCGCCGATGCGGGCATAATTGGTCTGCCGGATGAAATCCAGCAGGACCAGGGAGGCCGGCTGTCTCCGGGACAGCTCCAGGTGGGTCTCTATCAGATCCTTTATTTTCTTGATCTTTTCGATGCTTTCCGGGGTGATGGCATTCAGAGCCGAAAATCCTTTTTTCTCGGTGTGGTGGTCATCGGATCCAGCTGCCTCAGCTTTTGCCTTTTCGCTGGGATTGGCCGCTGCATCCATGGTTTCATACAAAGGCTGATTGATCAGCCGGGAATGGGCCAACAGCCGGGTGATATCCTCCATCGGCAGTTCAAAGCATTCCAGGGTCAACAACCTGAACAGGGCGGCGTTATCGTAAAAATTGTGCAGCACCTGAATGTAGGCTATCAGGTTCTTCACTTCCTCCAGGTCATAAAGTCCGCGGTTGCCCACCAATTGGTAGGGGATGCCCCGCTGTTTCAAGGCGGTTACGAACGGCAGCAGATGATCGTTGTTCCGCGACAGAATGGCGAAATCCGACGGTCTCCGCCCTCCGCCCTGCAGATGCCGCCAGATCTCTTCGGACACCCAGGAAGCCTCATCCTCGGCTGATTTAAAGGATAGGTACCGGATGTCGTTATCCGCCTTTCCGGCCAGGGACTGGAGCTTCTTATCCACCCTCTCCGATGCCTCCAGCCGGTCGGGGTTGTTGAACTGTATCAAACGATAGGCGGCATCCAATATCCTCTGACCCGAGCGATAGTTGTCGGTGAGCACCACGGTTCTAGCTTCCGGAAAATCCCTTCGGAATTGCAGGATATTGCTGATGGATGCCCCCCGGAACTTGTAAATGGACTGGTCGTCATCCCCGCAGACGGTTATATTTTTCTCCTGTCCCACCAGCAGTTTCAGCATCTGGTTCTGGCTGTAATTGGTGTCCTGATACTCGTCCACCAGAAGGTATCTGAACCGTTTCTGATATTTCATGCCAAGGCCGGGCTTTTCTCTGAGGGCCTTCAGGCAGTAGGTCTGTAGGTCGGCAAAATCCATGAAACCATGATCCAGCATCAGTTTTTGGTAGCCAAGATAAGCCCGGGCCACTTCCAGCTGTTTCGCAGCATCCTCCAGGGTGGCCTTATCATCGCTTTTAAGATCCGCCGCTTTTTTATCGTTGTCCTCCGCCCATTGTAAATATCTCCCGGCTGAAATATCCTCGTCCTTGGCTCTGGAGATGACCCTCAGCAGGGCATGAATGAACTGGGCCGGATTTGACAGCGGCCGGTAATAATCCAGCTGAAATTTGAATAGATTCTGCCGGACGAACAGCCAGACCTCGGGCTCGGTCAATATCCGGTAACTGGTATCCAATCCTATCTCCAGGCCGTCCTGGCGCAGCAGCCTCTCGCAGAACGAATGGAAGGTTGATATCCAGATCTCCTCGTGCCCGATGGGCAGTCCGGCGTCCACCCGGTCGGACATCTCCCGGGAGGCCTTCTCGGTAAAGGTCAGAGCCAGTATCTCCGAGGGCTTGGCCTTCTTTGATTCTATCAGATATCTTATCCGCTCGGTGATCACCCTGGTCTTGCCGGTGCCGGCCCCGGCAATTATCAGCAGCGGCCCATTCCCATGCGTGACGGCGCTTTCCTGTGATCTGTTTAATCCCCTGGCCATATCAGCTCATTCCCCTTGGCATTCAAAGATATTTTTCCCGGCTCATTTCCCGATCCCGAAAAGGCCGAGAATAAAGGCATATTCAAAGGCCTCCTCCTTAAGGTAATCGAACCTTCCGGTCAAGCCCCCGTGGCCGGCCCCCATATTGGTTTTCAGCAACAGAAGATTATTATCGGTCTTAAGGGCCCTGAGCTTTGCCGTCCATTTGGCCGGCTCCCAGAAGCCCACCCGGGGGTCGTTCAGCCCGGCGGTTATCAGCATGTTGGGATAGTTCTGCCTTTTTACGTTATCGTAGGGCGAATATGATTTCATATAGAAGTAATAGGCCGGGTCTCCGGGGTTGCCCCATTCCTCGTATTCAGCGGTGGTCAGGGGGATGGAAGGGTCAAGCATGGTGTTGATGACGTCCACGAACGGGACATTGGCCACCACTCCCTGGAAAAGATCGGGCCGGATATTGGCCACCGCCCCCATCAGCAGCCCCCCGGCGCTGCCTCCGGTGATCACCAGTTTGTCCGGCGAGGTATACTTTTGAGATATCAGGTATTCGGCACAGGCAATGAAATCGGTGAAGCTGTTCTTCTTGTTCAGCAGCTTTCCCTGGTCATACCACCGGCGGCCCATCTCCCCGCCCCCCCTGACATGGGCTATGGCATAAATAAATCCCCGGTCCAGCAGGCTCAGGCGGGCGCTGGAGAAATAAGGATTGCTGCTGGCCCCATAGGCCCCGTAACCTTCCAACACCAGGGGGCTCTTGCCATCCGTCAACCGGCCCTCCTTATAGACCAGCGAGATTGGTATCATGGCGCCGTCACCGGCCCGGGCGAAGATACGTTCGCACCGGTAGTCATCCTGGTTATAGCCGCCCAGCACCTCCTGTCTTTTCAGTGATTCCTTGGCCCTTTTTCTGACATCATAGTCGTAAACCGTGCTGGGAGTGACCAAGGAGGTGTAGGAGAACCTCAGTTTGTATGACTCGTATTCCCAGTTGCGGCTGGGCCAGAAGCTGTAGTCCGGCTCCGGGAATTCCACATAATGTTCGGTACCGTTTTTACTGTCGATGATCCTTATATTCTTCAGGCCGTTGCGCCGTTCATATACCGCCATGAAATCTTTGAAGGCATCCACCCCCTCCAGCAATACGGAGTCGCTCGGGGCGATGAACTCCTGCCATTCTCCGCCCGCTTTGACCGAAGCTCTCAGCACCTTAAAATTGACGGCGTTTTGGTTGGTCAGAACATAAAAATACCGGCCCTGATGCTCAAGGTAGTATTCGATCCCCGGCCTTCTGGGTGATAGTATTTTCAACCCGCTCCGGGGCTTGTCGGCTTCGATGTAGCGCTCTTCGGTGGTGGCCTTGCTGGAGATATGGAGCACGATGTATTTCCGGCTGCGGGTCTTGAACAGCTCCAGGGAGTATTTAGGGTCGTCCTCCTGGTAAAGCAGAGCGTCACTCGATTGTGGTGTTCCCAGGATATGCCGGTAAAGGCGATAGGGCCGGTGGGATTCGTCCAGGGTCAGGTAGAACAGGGTCTGGGCGTCGTTGCCCCATTCCAGGCTGTTGTCGATCCGGGCAATGCTGTCGGCCAGGGGCCGTCCCTGCCTGATGTTTTTAACATGAAGCGAGTAGTATTCCGATCCGGTGGTATCCAGGGTATAGGCCAGCATCTTTTGATCGGGGCTGATCCGGTAGGAACCGACATCGAAATATTGGTGCCCCTGGGCAGCGGCATTTTCATCGAAAAGGATCTCCTCGCCGGCAGGCCGCCTGTCTTTTTTCCGGCAAAATAAAGAGTATTGCCGGCCCTGTTCGGTCCGGTAATAATAAAAATAGTTCCCCATTTTTTCCGGCACCGTCAGGTCGGTCTCCTTGATCCTGCCCCGCATTTCCTGATACAGGATTTCCTGGAGTGCCTGGGTGGGCGCCATCACCGCTTCGGCGTATTGGTTTTCCGAAGTCAGATACCTGATGACCTGGGGGTCCTCCCGCTGGCGCAGCCAACGGTAGTTGTCCCTCCGGATATCTCCGAACAGGGTGTCCGAGACGGGGACAATTGAGGCCTCCGGCGGCTTTGGGAGATGGGTCCCGGGCTGGGCAAATGAAAGGGAGGCGCACAGGGCCGCTGCCAGCATCGCAGCTGTCCAATATTTTTTCTCCATCGATCCTTTTTCTGCCTTCAAAATTGAAAAACAGGGCGCTAAAACGCCCTGTCAGTCCAGCTTCTCTTTTATCAACTCCAGAACGTCCGGCATTTCGGCCTTGATGAGATCCAGGGTCCTTAAGTAATCCTCCAGGGTTCCCCCGATGGGATCGGGGACCCCGTCAGGGGATAACAGCTTCACTTCATTTTCGGGAACCAATATTTTGACGTCCCGGCGGTGCTTCTCTTCCATGGCTATTATCAGGTCCGCCTGCCGCACCAGGCCCTGGGTGCAGGACGATGACCGGTGGCTGATGATGTCAAAGCCGTTCCTGGATGAGGCCTGCTGGGAGTTGCCCATGGCCGGCATTCCCGGCAGGGCGCCGGTCCCGCACGATCTTACCACAACCCTGTCCTTCCATGTCTTGGGAAGGATATGCTTCAGGTAGCCCTCGGCCATGGGGCTGCGGCAGGTGTTGCCGGTGCAAACGAACAGCACCTGTATTTTGCTGAGTTTCACCGGAATTCCGATCTGCTGCTGGATTTGGTTCGGAGAGACGGCCCCTTTCCGGAGGATCACCGGATGATCTCCGGTTATGTCCAGCACGGTCGAAGGACAACTTCTGGTTATCTGGCCTCCGTCCAGCATCAGGTCCGCCGGACCCGGCAATGAATCCATCACCTCCTGGGCGGAAAATGACTCTGCAGCCCCGCTGCGGTTGGCGCTGGTGGTCGCCAGCGGCATTCCGGATGCCTGGATGATCTCCTGCAGCAGGGCGTTGTCCGGGACCCGGAGCCCGATGGTCCCTCCCTTGTCAAGTTTCCAGCCGACCACCCGGTCGGAAGCCCTGACCACCAGGGTCAGCGGCCCCGGCCAGAATGCCCGGAGCAGCTTTTCAGCATAGGCCGGAAGCTCTTTGGAATATCGCTGGATCTCCCCGGCCGAACCGATGAACAGTATCAGGGGGTTTTTGAAATCCCGTCCTTTTAATTTGAATATGGCCCGGACCGCCTTGGCCGAATCGGCCCGGCATCCCAGGCCATAAACGGTGTCGGTGGGAAAGGCGATGACCCCTTCTTCCTTCAGGATACTGGCCGCCCGCCCAACGGCAAAAGAGCCCGGCTGGCCGGACTCCACCTTGATGATCAAACCTTTTTTACGGCCGAACATGGATTGCTTCTAATCTTGATTCAACTTCTTCAATTTGGTCTTCAGGAGCTGCCTTTTGATGGTGCTTAGATGATCTATGAACAGCACCCCGTCAAGATGGTCGGCCTCGTGCAGGAACACCCGGGCCAGGATGTCATCAGCCTCATACTCCAGGGCATTGCCGTCAAGATCGAAACCCGACAGGGCGATCTTCTTGGGGCGGCTTACCTCGGCATAGATGCCGGGGAAGCTCAGGCATCCCTCCTCGTAAATGACCTCCCCTTCCCTCAGGTGTATCCGGGGGTTTATCACCACCAGCGGTTGTTTGACCTTCTCGTCCAACAGCGGCAGGTTGATGATGCAGATCGATTTGGATTGCCCCACCTGCGGGGCCGCCAGCCCCAGGCCCCTGGCCTGGCTGAGGGATTCCACCATCCCCCTGGCCAGCCGGGCTATCGAGCCATCGATATTCTCTATGGCCTGGGTTTTTTTTCGCAGCACCGGATCGCCGAAGATCCTGATGGGCATTATTTTATTGTCTTGCCCGATCACTGGAAAGCCCTACTTATTTTCGATCTTGGAGGCCACGGTTGATTTCTGGACCTCTATTTTGACGTTCTCGTCGATCTTCAGGACCACGATGTTCCTCTGTTCGTCGACCCCGACGATGGTGCCGTGGATGCCCCCGGCCGCCACCACCCTGTCGCCCTTCTGCAGGGTGTTCAGCATCTCCTTGTGCTTCTTCTGCTGTTTCTGCTGGGGAAGTATCAGCAGCAGATAGATGATCACGAACATGATGATGATGGGCAGCAGTCCCATCAGCCCCCCACCCGAACTGCTTCCGGACGGCGCTCCGCCCTGTCCCAATGCAAATGCTATTCCTAACAATTTGGTATCCTCCTTTAATGTTTATTTTAGTGATTTTGGCCCGAAGGCAAACGGCAGTAATTTCTTCAGGGTGGTTTTGACAGTTCCCTTCTTGCCCGGCATGATGACCGATATATCCGGGGCGAATTCATTAAGCACCTGGCGGCAGGCCCCGCAGGGGGCGGTAGGTTCATTGCTGCTGGACGCTATGGCTATGGCCAGAAAATCTTTCTCCCCCTCGGACAGGGCCTTGAAAACGGCGTTCCTTTCGGCACAGCAGGCCAGGCCGTAGGAGGCATTCTCCACATTGCATCCGGTGTATATTCTGCCGCTCTTACCCAACAGGGCGGCTCCCACCTTGAACCCAGAGTATGGCGCATAGGCCTTTTGACGAACCTTTTTTGCAGCCTCGATCAGGCTTTTAGCGTTTAGAGGATAGGGTTTAGGCATTTTTTATGCTCTCCAAAAAAAATCTTGGCATCTTAACGGTTTATCAAACCCAAAAAGCTCTGCACGTGCTCCAGGCCGGCTATCTCAAACATCTCCGCCAGGGTGGCGGCTATGTCGGAAAAACTTTCTCTGACGCCCAGATCGATGCCGCTTTTTAATCCCGGTCCGTAGACCAACAGCGGCACATATTCCCGGGAATGGTCGGTGGATGATGTGGTGGGATCGTTGCCATGGTCGGCGGTAATGATCAGGATGTCTTCTCCGGTCATTGCTTTGAGCAGGCCGGGCAGCCAGGCATCGAAATCCTGCAGCCCCCGATAAAACCCCGCCACATCGTTACGGTGGCCCCAGGTCATGTCGAATTCCACCAGGTTGGCCATCAGCAGGCCCCGGGAGAGCTTTGGCCAGGCGTCAATGATCTTGGCCATGCCGTCATGGTTGTCATCACTGTGGAGGCTCTGGGTCAGCCCCTGGCCGGCATACAGGTCGTGGATCTTGCCCACCCCCACCACCTCCAGCCCGGCTTTTTTAATATGATCCAGAATGGTGGGCCGGGGCGGCTGGAGCGAAAAGTCCTGCCGGTGCGCTCCCACTCTCTGGTAACTGCCGGAGGTCCCGATGAAGGGCCGGGCTATCACCCGCCCCACCGCATGCTCACCGGCCAGAATATCCCGGGCCTTCCGGCACCAGTCGTAAAGCTGTTCCAGGGGGACCACCTCCTCGTGGCAGGCTATCTGAAAGACGCTGTCGGCCGAGGTGTAGATTATCGGGAGGCCTGTCCTGACATGCTCATCGCCCAGTTCCTTGATGATCTCCGTCCCCGAGGCGGTCTTGTTGGCCAGAATATCCCGGCCGATGGCCTTTTTGAACGGGTCGATGACCTCCGGAGGAAAACCTTGGGGGTAGGTGGGAAACGGCTTTACGGTCACCAGCCCGGCCATCTCCCAGTGCCCGTCGGTGGAGTCCTTGCCCGGCGATCTTTCGGCCATCTTGCCGAAATTGGCCGAGGGCTTGTCTGACGGCTCCATTCCGGCCAGGGGGATGATATTGCCCAGCCCCAATTTTTGCAGATGGGACAGCTTAAATCCCCCCGGTATCGCCCGGGACAGGTTGCCCAGGGTATTGCTGCCGCTATCCCCGTATTTTGCCGCATCGGGCAGTTCCCCCACCCCGCAGCCGTCCAGCACTATCAGCACCGCTTTTCTCATAATCTTTTTTATTATCTCATATTTTTTCATGATTGTAAATAGCAAAAGCCCCCCGCCATAGGGCGGGGGGCTTTATTAAAGGAATACCTTACTAGTACACTTCTAAACGGATGTTGTCAATATAAAAGCCTTCAGAAGGCCAAACGTTGCCCACGGCATCGGTGTCAAAGGCCAAGGCAAAACGCACTTTTGTTCCCAAATAAGCATTTACTGACCAGCTTGCAATTGACCATCCGGGTGAGTTGCCGCTCCAGGTTAATAACGTTGTCCAACTGGCTCCGTTATCGGTGGAGGCGATAAGCCGGCAGGCATCGGCCGCGCCATCGGTGTAATACCATCTATCATACCGTAAACGGCAGTTGCTGTAGATGTTATAGGCGGTAAGGTCCATCTCCGGCATCATCAGGGTATCGTGAACCGCGGTGGGGCCGGCCACCAGATAGCTGGAGTCGGCATCCACCCCGCAATGCCAGGCATATAGACCGCCGTTATTAGTATTTGCAGATACGCTTCGGGTGCTGCGATGCCATAGCTGGGGAGTGGTCCCCCGGGTGGTCCAGCCTACGTTTCCATCCTCTGCCATGTCGTTGAACAGGATCATCACCAGGCCGGAATTGTAATTGATGGAGGCAAACAGGTCGTCGGAAACCTGATAGGTGCCCTCGCCGGTGGTATAGGCGGCCTCGCCGGAGATGCCGTTGTTGTTCTGGTCCAGGTAGAATCCGGCGGTGTCGCGCACCAGACGGCTGACCCACAGGTAGCCCGAACCGTCGTAGTTCTCCAGAGAGTAGCGCACCCCCATGGTGTCGGGAAGGATGCTGATGCTGCCCGGGATGTACTCGGTGTAATCGGCGTTATTGTAGATCTTGATATTGGAGGTGTTGAGGGTGGCCGGGTTCATCTTGCGGGTGAACCGGATCACCAGGCCCCGGTTGGCATCCACATAGGCGGTGGACAGCACCCGCAGGTTGGTGTTTTGGGTCGGTATGCCGCCGTTGCGGGGATCGAAGGTGCGGAATTTGATCCGTTCCCGGTCCAGGAACTCGTTCTCGGCGTCTCCATTGTTGTTGCCGTCAAGCATGTTGCCCTTCATGTCCTTTATGGTGGTCCTGACGGTGAAGAAATAATCGTTGGAATCAACCAGAACCGTGGCCAAGGGCCGGAACCGGACTATGTACAGGGTGGGGGCGAACGATTCCTCGACATACATGGCCGGCAGGGTGACCACCTGGCCGTTGGCCTTGGTCAGCACGAAGGCGTCCTGGGTGATGCTGGCCCGGTCGACGCTGTCGTTGTCCATGATCCATATCTCGATGGAATCGGTGGTGCTGAAATAGATGGCATCGTTGGTGGGCCTGGCCATAGCCACCGTGGGAGGCGTAACGTCATAGGCCGCGGTGGTAGTGGTGAAGCCGGTGAACTGCTCCCTGTAAAAGTCCTGCGGGTCCACCCAGTCGTTGCCGTTGCCGTCCAGGGCGTGTCCGTGGATATCCCTGGCCCCGGTGGTGACCGTTACCAGATATCTGGCGTCGTCATCCCAGCCGTTGGTGGCTTTGATGGTGGCCTTTTTGGAGGCCTTGTCATAGCTTACGGTGTAGGTCAGGGGGGTGGCCAGGTGCTCCACCTCCTGCAGCAGGATGGTGCTGGTGTTTATGGTCGAGGGATTCATATCGGCGTCGAACAGCACCACTATCTCATCGTAGGTCGGCGACTCATAAAGGGCATTATTGCCGTCCCGGGTGTTGATGCTCAGCACGGTCGGACCCTGGGATTCCATGGCGGTAGTCGGCAGGTAGGAACTGGTGATCGGTTCGAACGGGTTCTCCTTCTTGCCACATCCCACGATGACGGCCCCGATCAAAAGGACAACAGTCAGAGTATATAAGGCTTTTTTCATCTCTTTTGCTCCTCTCTTTTAGAATTTAAATACGGCTGAAAGCTTCCAATTGGTCAGGTCGTTCAACTGGGCGAAGCCCATGAAGTCCAACTGCAGGTTGGGGGTAACCTTCCATCCAGCACCGTAGGTGTATTTGGTATCGCTGGTCGCTTCTTTGAGCGTCCAGGATTCTCCGGTTACATCATCCAGCGGGTTGGGATCGTAAGCGGTGGTAGTTGTGCCGTCGCCATGGCGGGAAACTATGGTTACCATCTCACTACCGCCAGTCAGGGTCTCGTTGCGGGTGTTATTTAAATTGCTGATCTGATGATCGGCTCCCAGACGGAAGACGATATTGTCGGTCAGATTGAACTCGACTCCCACCGGCAGTGAAAGCAGGTATCCAGCCTCGGTAGTTTTGTTTTCCCACGCTTCGCCCCAGCTTAGAGTTGAGTCATAACTGGCCGGCAATGTAGCATTATTAAATTCGCGATATGTAAAGACCTCCCGCTCAGCCCGATCACTGGTCTGGGTCATCTCCGTGCTGCTGGTGGTGAAGCCCAGCCCTATGGCGAATACGGCCTTCTCCAGCTTGGCGGTGTTGACCATCCGGAAATCTATCTGATTCTGGGTGTATTCCCCGGTGACCGCGTCGGTATAGCTCGCGGTATAATAATCCGAGTTCACGGTCACGTTCTGCTCATGATAGGTTCCCTCCCAGGTCGCCTCATCCGCGGTGTAGCCCAAATGGGTGAACTGCAGGTCAAAGCGGGTGTTAACGTCGTCGGTCCACTTGTAGACATAGGCGCCGCCGCCGGAGAAGGCGGTCCCGGAATATTTTATGTCATTGTTCCAGTCCTCGGTCTCGCCGTAGCTGTCGCCGCCGGGATAGGCCGAAGCGAAGGTATAATCATACTCGTCGATAAACTCGACGCCACCCATGCCGATGGCCAGCCGCAGGCTGAGGTCCATCTTGTCGTTCATCGGCTTCCAGACCGAGGTGCCGATCCAGTTCTCGGTCTGGGTCATGGCGTAGCTGCCGGTATCGTTGCCGGTCTCGGTATAAATGGTCTGGCCGGTGATGATGTTCTGCTCTGAGAGGTCCCAGTTGCTGAAAGCATCCTCTTTGTATGATTGGGCGGTGCGCTTGAAGGCCAGGCCCAGCCTCATATCGTTGACCTGCTTGGCCCATCCCAGGAAATAATCGGTCTGGCCTTCCTGGCCCTGCCACTGTTCTTCTTCCTTGGTGGTTTCCCTGAAATCGTATCCGGGATTGGTCCCGGGATCGATATCGGTCAAGGTCACATTTTCAACAACCTCGCTGTCGGCCTCCATTATGTAGTTGCGGGAATACAGCAGGCCCAGTTTGCCGTAGCCGAAGATATCCGAGGTTCCGCCCACCACATAGGTGCCGGCATCGGAGGGATTGAACTGTTCCTCGTTCTTGTTATAGATGTTGGCCAGGTTGGTGTACAGGTACTTGCCATCGATCAGGTCGATCCGGGCCGGATCCAAGAAACCCCAGCGGCCCAGCATCAGGTCCAGGTTATCTTCCAATAACCCGGCGGTCGACTGGTTGCGGAACGAATTGTACCAGGGATAGGTTTGTTCAGCTGACATCTGGGCCAAAGCTGTTGACGCTATCGCTAGTAAAACCAGGATAGTCAAAACTTTTGCTCTCATTTCTCCTCCAATTATTAGTTTGGCTTTAGGTTGATGATATTAATGTAAATTAAATTGATCCCTAACCTAAAATTTACGGTGAATTGGAACCTCACCCCCTTTCGTCTTTAATGTTATAATAATACATTTAGATAACATTCATGTCAAGCATTAATTTATAAAATTATTGACTATTTTTACCCAGATGGTATAATAATAAGACAAATTGATAATTTTTTAGGTTTATGAAAAAGACTCTGCCCTTGATGATATTCGGATTCCTGTGGATCGTATCCCTGGGATGGTTCGGATATCAAAAAGCCGGCTGCCAGAAACCGATCTCCACCCTGCAGGGCGATACCACCGCCTACAAGGAGATCTGGCACGGCATCTATTTCTCCGGGCAAAAGGCCGGCTACTCGGTGACCGTCACCCAAAGGCTGGATGACGGAGGACGCCAGGTCAGCAACCGGGCTTTTTTAAGGATCAGCATGATGGACACCCCCCAGCAGATCAAGACCGCCACCAGCTACCAGCTGGACCGGAATTATTTCCTGCAGGACTTCGCTTTTGTGATGGAGGGAGCCGCCGAGATCAATGTCCACGGCCGGGTGAACGGCAAACAATTGGACATTGATGTGGCCACCGGCGGACAGAACCAGCGGCAGACCATCAAATTAGACGGGCCGGTATACCTGCCGGATGCCATCGAGCCGATGATCGCCAATAAAAGCATAAAAAAAGGCAGTAAATATAATTTCTCCACCTTCGACCCCACCTCCCTGTCGCTCCAGCCGGCGGTGATCGAGGTTCAGGCCCAGGAGAGCCTTAGGATCGATGACCAATCACACTGGGCCACCAAATTGAGCCTAGAGATGGCCGGCACCACCAGCACCATCTGGGTGGACTCGGCGGGAAATACCATTAAAGAGAACGGGCCGCTGGGCATAACCCTGGTCCGGGAGACCAAGGAATCAGCCCTGCAGATCCCGGCTGATGACACCGGGATAGACCTGCTGACCCAGCTTTCGGTCCCGGTCACTGGGATGGCTTTGGACAAACCCCGGGATATTGAGTATCTTAAGATCAAAATATCCGGCCTGGATATAAGCCGGATGGATATTGCCGGAGGTCGGCAACAGATTCTGGATATCAAAGAGCAGATAGTTTCCATATCAGAATTGAGAGGCAATATACTGGACGCTGTTCGGCCCGACAGTTTAAAAAAATATCTGGAGCCCACCGCCCTGATCCAATCGGACGATAACCGGATCAAAGGTACTGCCAAAATGATAATCGGCAAAACCCAGGGAAGCTGGGAAAAGGCCCTGGCCATCAGCCAATGGATCAACCAGAACCTGGTCAAACAGATGACCGTCAGCCTGCCCTCGGCGGTGGAGGTGCTGTCGTCCCGGCGGGGGGATTGTAACGAGCACGCCACCCTGTTCGCCGCCCTGGCCCGGGCCTCTGGCATCCCGACCAAGCTGTGCCTGGGCGTGGTCTATATGGACGGGCGGTTCTATTACCATGCCTGGAATGCCGTGTACTGCGGCAACAAATGGATAGAGCTGGACCCCACCTTCGGCCTTAACCCGGCCGATGCCGCCCGGCTGCGGATCATCGAGGGCGACCTGTCCCAGCAGAACCGCCTGCTGCCGGCTTTGGGGAATTTGAAAATAGAGATATTGGAGTCCCGATGACCGCCGGGATAGAATTGATCCGGGCCGTCAAAAGATTCGGAAACAAGACCGCGGTGGACGGCCTCAGCATCAGCGTGGCGCCGGGGGAGATCTTCGGGCTTTTGGGCCCCAACGGGGCCGGCAAAACCACATCCCTGAAGATGCTGGCCGGGCTGATGAGACCCGACCAGGGCGGCGCCGCCATCTGCGGGATGGACATCCAACGGGAGCCTGAGAAGGCCAAGATGCAGCTGGGCTACATCCCCGATGATCCATTCATCTACGAACTGCTGACCGGCCGGGAGTTTTTAAGGCTGGTGGCCCACATCTACCAGATCCCGAAAGGTGATATCGAGCCCCGAATAAACCTCCTGGCCGAGGAGCTGGACGCCCCGGCCTGGCTGGACCAGCGCACCGAGGGCTATTCCCACGGCATGCGCCAGAAGGTGGTCATCGCCGCGGCCATGCTGCACGACCCCCTGGTCTATCTGATAGACGAGCCGATGGTGGGCCTGGACCCGGCCAGCATGATCACGGTGCGCAATATCTTCAAACGGGAGGCCGCCAGGGGCAAGGCCCTGCTGATCTCCACCCACACCCTGTCGCTGGCCGAGGCGGTCTGCCACCGGATCGGGATCATCGCCCAGGGCAGGCTGGTGGCCCTGGGGACCCTGGACGAACTGCGGGAGCTCTCCCAGAAGAAGCACCAGGGCCTGGAGGATCTTTACCTGGAATTCACGGCATAAAATTATATTTTTGGATATTAATTTATGTCATATTGGCTATCAACAAAAGACAGGGATGGATCAAAACGTATAGTTTTGTTTGATATCCCTCCTTTCATTCTGGTCATTTGTACGGGAATATTCGCAGCCATAACGATACCCAATATCTTTGTCCATCCCAAAGGTTCTTTCATTATCATTTGGACAGTGCTAATTACCGGACTCATCCTGTTTATAATCACTAAAATCACAGTTTTCAAAAAAGGTCTCTTGATGTCTTTTGGTACTAAAGCTATGACCCCTTTTTATCGCAAGTTATATTATATAGGCTATACATTGATTGTTTTGGGGTGTTTGGCGTTGCTTTTATATATTAAATTTGCGTAACATTTATCTGTCATTCCCGCATAGGCGGGAATCCAGCAAAAATATGGATCCCTGCCGGAGTTTACACTGGATTAAATGAAGCGTAGGAATGACAAGCCTGATTCTTAATTATCAAAAGATTCTTCGGCTTGTCAGGCAAGTAGACAGACTCAGAATGACGGAAGGGTTAATCAAAGCCCGTACCCCCAATATCTAACATCTAAAACCTATTATCTATTAAGATGGCTCTTGAAGGCAACATATCGGAATTCAGCCTGCCGGAGATACTGCAGCTGCTGTCCAGCCAGCGCAAGACCGGCGTGCTGCAGCTGGAGCAGGAGGGCGACAGCGCCGCCTTCGATTTCGAGGAAGGGAAGATCACCGGCGGTTTCTACCGCCGGAAGGACCGCCAGGAATTCCTGGGCGGCTACCTGTTCAAGACCGGGCTGATCACCGAGAGCGCCCTGGCCCAGGCCGAGGCCCAGCAGGAACGGCTGAACATCCCCCTGGAGGAGGTGCTGATCGAGAAGGGTTTCATCTCGGAGGAGGATTTCACCGAGGTCATCCGCTTCAAGATCCAGGAGATCATGGACGAGGTCTTCATCTGGGTGGAGGGGCATTATACCTTCGACCTGAAGACCCGGCTCTACACCCAGAGCAAGTACCCGGTCAGGCTGGACACCGACGGCTTTCTGCTGGAGGGCATGCGCCGGCTGGACGAATGGATGAGGATCCGGTTGCTGATCCCCTCCTCCGAGACCATGGTCCACCTCAAACCGGGATTCCGGCCCGAGGGGCTCAACCCAGAGCAGGAGAAGGTCCTGGAATTTCTGGGATCCCGGCATCTGGCGGCCGGCAAGCTGGTGGAGATCAGCGGCCTGGGCAAGTTCATCACCTGCCAGACCATCGTCGAGCTGGCCGAGATGGGCGCCATCAGCATCATTCAGACCAGGCCGGAGCAGGCCAAAACGGGGGTCCAGGGGTTCAACGCCGCCGCCCAGGCCAGCGTCATCAGTTTGATGCTGAAGCACCTGGGCTCGCTGATCCGGCGTTTGTCCGTCTATCCCTTCAACAATCCCCGGGTGCTGTCGGCCCTGGAGGAATTCTTCTACCTGTTCAACGGCCTGGGGCTGGCCGAGGAGGGTCTGTCCATCGTTCCCGGCCTGGATGGCGCCAGGATCAACGGCCAGTTGATAGATCCCCGGCATGACCTGATAACCCAATTCGGCCTGTACTTGAACCAGCGCCGGATAGAAAAGCTGGAATTGCTACCCCAGCTGAAGAACGACGAACTGCGGACCTTCGCCTACCTGCTGGCCATGCCTTCCGACCTGGTGCAGATGCTGGACGGGCCAGCAGCGCTGATAAAAGGACACCACCTGCCGCACATCCGGATCGAGCATTCCCGGCAGCGCCTGGAGCCACTGATGCAGAACGAGCGGGTCTTCGTGATCCCCAGCCGCTTCATGGAGCTGCTGGACGACCAGGATAACGAGGCTATCAGGCAGAAGGACAGCCGGCATCTGTTCGAAAGCCTCAAGCAGGTGATACAATTCCCGGCTCCGCCCCTGGCCCCGGAGGACAGCCTCAAACTGGAGGAGGCCGAGAACTCCGCCGAGAAGGCCTTTGGGGTTTACAGCCGCGGGGGCCGGGAGAAGTACATCGAGAAGACCGTCCAGGTGCTGATGCGCCTGCCGCCCGCCGCCCGTCTGGCCTTCCTGAAGCGCAAGGTCAACGATGTCCGCTGGCTGTTCCAGCTGGACAACGTGACGGCCATCTCCCGGGACCAGTTCGACCGCATCTTTGCCGGCTCGAAAAAAAAATGAACCTGCCGCTCTACATCAGCCGGCAGAATCTTAGGGGCTCCTTCAGGAAACTGCTGGAGCCCCGGCCGGGAAAGTTGCTCCAACTGGCCTCCTATCTCTTCGCTTTGACCCTGTTCCTGGCCGGCGGCTACCTGCTGTTCCACCGGCTGTTCGCCTACCTGCTGGCATTGGAGGCCATCGGGCGGTCCCTGCTGTTCCGCCTGCTGTCCTCGTCTTTTTTGACCTTCTTCATCATGCTTTTTTTAAGCAATCTGATCACCTCGCTGTCCACCCTGTTCCGCTCCCGGGAGGTGGATTTTCTGCTGTCCACCCCCCTGCCCCCAAAAGCGCTTTTTGAGTACAGCTTTTTCAAGACCTTCTTCTACAGCTCCTGGGCCACCTTGATCCTGGGACTTCCGCTGACCGTGGCCCTGCTGGTGACCCTTAAAGCCGGCCTCTGGGGCATCCTACTGGGCCTGGCCCTGCTGCCGCCTTTTGTGGCCATCCCGGCCGCCCTGGCGGTCTCGCTGCTGCTGGTGGCAGTAAGGGTCTTCCCCAGATTGAGCCTGCGGCATCTGCTGGCCGGCCTGCTGGCCTTCCTGGCCCTGGCCTCCTGGACCTTCTTCGCCTTTGCCCGGCCCCAGGGGCTGTCCATCTCCCAGATAAACACCATGCCCGAACTGGAGAGTTATATGTCGTCCCTGGCGGTGGTCAATTCCCCGCTGCTGCCCAGCACCTGGATCACCGAGGGACTGATGGCCGGAGTGGGGGGCGGCATCTCCACGGCCCTGGGCCGGCTGTGGCTGCTGGCCATCACCGCCCTGTTTTTGACCTCGCTGTGCCATTACCTGAGCCAAAGGTTCTATCTGAACAGCCTGACGGCCCGGGTGACCGGCTCCCCGATGGAGGTCTACGGCTCCAACCGCCGGCTGACCTCCTGGTGGGCCCGAAAATTCCCCATCGCCGCCAAGGACAGCCTGCTGTTCCTGCGCGACCCCACCCAGTGGGCCCAGGGCCTGATCTTCATCTCCCTGCTGGTGATCTACCTGGGCAGCCTGCGCCGCTATCCCATGTTCTTCACCTTTCCCATGTGGAAGGTGGTGATCACCTTCATCAATTTCGCC
Source organism: Candidatus Edwardsbacteria bacterium (assembly GCA_031082425.1). NCBI lineage: Bacteria > Candidatus Edwardsiibacteriota > Candidatus Edwardsiibacteriota bacterium. The sequence goes on from JAVHLB010000004.1 coordinate 85,757, forward strand.
TTTGCCGGGTATATCCTGGCCACCCTCTCGGTGCGTTTCGTCTTCCCGGTGATCAGCCTGGAGGGACCCACCCTGTGGTTCATCAAATCCTCCCCCATAAAAGGATACAGATTGTTCGCCGAGAAGGCCTTCGTCAGCATCATCGTGGCCCTGGTGTTGACCGAGACCTTGAGTTTGATATCCAACCAATTGCTGCACACCATGCCGGGCTTGAAGGTGATCAGCCATATCAGCCTGGGACTGATGTGCCTGGTGCTGACCAGTCTGACCATCGGGCTGGGGGCGATGATACCGGATTTCAAGGAGCGCAACCCCAGCAAGATCGCCTCCGGGCTGGGCGGCCTGCTGGCGGCCCTGGCGGGCCTGGCCTATGTGGCCCTGTCCATTGTGGTGTTGGCCTGGCCGGCCTATTTATATGCCATGAACCAATGGAGAAGCCGGGTGAACTACGGCCAGGCGCTGGTGATATCCTTCGGGATATTTCTTTTGTTGTCGGGCATCGCCATGTATCTGCCGCTGAAGTTCGGGCTGAAGAGGATAAAAGAGATGCAGGTATAATATATTTGTAAAACAAAAGCGGCTGGAGGAAACTCCAGCCGCTTTTCAATTTATCCCCCGTCTCCTTTATGGGGTCCCCGCCGGGGGCGACCAATCCTGCCTGGCAGGCAGTTAGGGGCACGATGCATCGTGTCCCTACAGTAATTTGCCAACCTTAGATGTTTCTCTTGCAATGATTATTTGCCAGAATAAAATTCTCTGTGTTCTTTGTGCGCTTTGTGGTAATAAATCCTGGATTCCCATTGGAATTTATCCCGCACTTGATGCGGGACGGGAATGACACGTTGGGATGACAACCGGGTCAGGGCGAACGGCCGTTCGCCCTGACTACAAATTGGGAAACGGTTCTGGATCCCCAACCCTACCCTTCCCTCCCCTCGAGGGGAGGGTTAGGGAGGGGTCAAATAAAACCCCCTTCCCGCATCGGGAAGGGGCAGGGGTTAGGTCGCCCCGTCAGGGGCGGTCTCTTATTTCCCCGCTATATTCACATCCTTGAACATCACTGCCGGGGTGACAAAACTCCCCCGCGACACCACCATCTCCTGGTCATCGGACAGCTCCACCACCTGGTCCTTGAGCATCTCATAGACATTGCCCGAGATCATCACGTCCTTCACCCGGCCGGCGATCTTCCCGTTCTCTATCTTGTAGCCCAAAGCGATATTGGCCGAAAAATCCCCCGCCAGCAGGTTGCTCTGCCCGGCCCCCAGAAAATCGTAGACGATGATGCCGGACTTGATGTCCTTTATCATCCCGGCCAGTTTGGCTGTTCCGGGCTTGATCACCAGATTGCTGACCCCCGGCGACGGCAGGCTGCTGAAATCGCGGCTGGCGTGGCCGGTGGATTTCTCTCCCAGGATCCCGGCGGTCTGCAGGTCGTAAATAAAGCCCTGGAGCACCCCTTGGTCGAACAGCTTCATTTTGGCGGTGCACACTCCCTCGTCGTCGTAGGGCGAGGAGCCCACGGCATATTCGTAGCCCGGGTCGTCGCTGATGGTGATCTTCTTGTTCAGAATATCCTGGCCGATCTTGCCGGTCAGGGGCGAGGCCTTCTTCTGCACCTGCTTGCCGTTGACCCCCATCCCGATGGCCAGCCACAGCAGATAGGCGGCGTCGGTGGAGAATATCACCGGCATCTTTCCGGTGGCGACCGCCGCCGGCTTCTGGGCCTCCCTGTAGAGTTTGGCGATCTTGCCGGTTATTTTGGCGCCCTCCCGAGTCAATTGACAGCCGCTTCTCCCGTCGCCCACGTACAGCAGGCCGTTGGGGGTGACCGCCATCCCGGAGATGCTGTGGGAGAAACCGCTTTTCCGGTAGGAGACATCCAGCCCTTTGCTGTTGGCCAGGTAGACCTCGGTCAGGCCCTGGCGCAGGGTGACATCAAGTTTGAGTTTGGGGGCCTTTTGTTTGAGCGTTTCGATGTTCTTCTTCCCCTCGGCGATGGCTTGGTCGGAAGTATATTTCTCTAATTTTGGGTCGTATATCGCGGCCTTTCTGACCGAGCATTTACCGGGGAATTCAAAGAAGGCCTTTTGGCCGAAACCGGCGCTGGCCACGGCATTGTCCACCAGTTGGTCTAATTTCGACAGATCGGTGGTGGAGGAGAAGCCTATCCGGCCGTCCTTGATCACCCGCAGGCCCAGCCCGGTGCTCTCCTTGTGTTCCACCGAATGCAGTTTCCCGGTCCTGAACTCCACCGGCATGGACTGTCCGTGAAAGGCTATCACCTCGGCCGACTGGACCCTGCTCCGGCACTTGGCCAATACTGTATCTATGATGTTCTTCATCTATTTGCCTCCGATCACTACGTCTTTTATTCTGATATGCGGTCCGCCGTCCGATACCGGCAGGGGCATCTGCCCGCCCTTGCCGCAGCCCCCCAGTCCGCCGTGCAGCTGCAGGTCGTTGCCGATGGCGTCGATGTTCTTGAGGGTGACAAAGACGTTGCCGGTCAGGATGACGTCCCGCACCATCGGGCCGATCTTGCCTTTTTTGATCCGGTAGGCCTTCATGGCCGAAAAGGTGAACATTTCGGTCTCGGTCATTCCCCCCAGGGCCGACACCACGTACAGCCCGTCCTCGATCTCACCGATCATTTGCTCGAACTTATAATTGCGCGGCTCTATGTAGGTGCAGCCCATCCGGACGATGGGTTTGAACTGGTAGCTGATGGCCCGTGAACTGCCGGTGGGCTTTTCGCCCATGATCCCGGCGGTCTCCCGGGAATGCAGCCGCCCCACTAAAAGACCGTCCTTCACCAGGTAATTCTTTCCCGATGGCACGCCCTCCTCGTCGTAGGCATAGAACCCTCTCTGGCCGACAATGGTGGCGTCGTCCAGGATGGTCAGATCGTTGTTGCCGAAGCGGGTGCCCAGCTTCATCAGCTTCTGCAGTTCCTTGTTCTGGTATATCTCGTCGGCCTCCGACAGGTGCCCGAAGGCCTCGTGGGCGAACACCCCGCACATGATGGGGTCTATCACCACGGTATATTTTCCGGAGGAGACCTTTTCCGCCTTGACCAGCTCCCGGGCGTCGCGCACCGCCTGCTCGGCCTTATGCTCCTGGCCCAGGGCGGTGCTGTATCCCCTGGTGTCCCCCACCGAGGCATGGGCCCGCTGGACGTTGGCCCCCTCCTTGGCCACCGCGGCAAAGGCCGCCCCGCAGTAGATCCTTTCCTGGGTGATATAGCTGCCCTCGCTGTTGGCGTAGGTCTGCTTTTTAAAGACATCCTCGTACCGGGTGTTGGAGCTGATGATGCCGGGCGAGTCCATGATCAGGCCGTTGTACCGCTCGGTCAGCTCTTTTTTCTGGGCCAGCGATATTTTGCGGGGATCGTCCTTTAGGCTGACCCGGACATGGTCCCGAACCGGCTTGACCTTGGCCAGCTGGGACCGGCCCCTGCCCACCTGCCTGGCCGCCTGGCAGGCCTGGGCCACCTTATGGTCCAGCTGTTCCAGGGAATTGAACGAGGAGAATCCCCAGCCGCCCTTGTGCAGGGCCCGGACGTTGCCGCCGAAGGAGTTGTTTACCCCGATGTTCTCCAGCTCGCGGCCCACGTAGTTGACCGAGGTGACGGCCCTCTCCTCCAGCCGTATCTCCAGGTAATCCACCGCCCCCAGCCCCAGGGCCTTTTTGATCACATTCTCCATGAAGCTCCTTTTTCAGACACTTATATTTGAATTTTAATTTTTACCATTTGTATTAAAACTCTATCCCCTTCCTGGCCGGCACCCCCTGCTGGTAATAATGCTTGACTTCTTTGACCTCCGAGACCAGGTCGGCCAGCTTGATCACCTTGGGATTGGCATCCCGCCCGGTGATCACCAGCTCCATCTTCTCTGGCTTTGTGGCTATCAGGTTCAGCACATCTTTGAGGGGAACCAGATGGAAATCCAGGGCTACGTTCAGTTCGTCCAGGATGATCATGTCATATTTACCGGAACCGATGGCCTTGGCCGCAAAGGCCAGTCCCTCCCGGGCGCCCTTGATGTCGGCCGGGGCCGGGTTCTTCTTGTCCACGAAGCTGGGCCGGCCGAACTGCTTGATGGTGAAGCCCGGCAGTTTTCTGGCGGACCTCAGTTCCCCGTAGTTGACCTTGCCCTTCATGAACTGGACCATCAGGATCTTTTTCTTCTGTCCCGAGGCCCGACAGGCCAGCCCCAGGGCCGCGGTGGTCTTGCCCTTTCCGTTGCCGGTGTAAACCTGGATCATGCCCTTCATTTGATAATATCCTTATATTAATAATATCATAATTTGCCAGCCAACGCCACCGTGGCCTTTGCCTTGATGGTGCCGTTACTGGAGGTCCCTTTGGCCTCCAGCAGGATCACGTAGATCCCCATGGGACATTTCCTTCTGTCCTCATCCCGGCCATCCCAGGCATAACAGCCGTCTTTGGCCGAATGATAATTATTCAGCAGGTTTCGCACCCGGCGGCCCAGCCGGTCGTATATGCTGATGTTCACCACCGCCTCATCCCAGGGCAGCTTGTAATTGAGGATGGTATGATCCTCAAGGCCGTCATCATCCGGGGAGAAGGGGTTGGGGCCGGCCGTGATCTCGGCGCCGAACGAGCAATTCTCCAGGTAGATGCTGTTCCGTCTGCCGGGGGTGGAGCCGAAGGGGTCCTTTGACAGCCCCCAGCTGGCGGCGGTATTGGATATCAGGAGCGGATTGATCCTCTCCAGGGTTTTTCCCTGTCCCTTGCCCCAGTCGGGAAGGTACTGGACCATATCCTCCTGAATGCTCCTAAGATCCCGGAGCCTGACCAGGTCACCGTAGTCATTCAGGGCCGGCCAGCCGCCGCTGGGCTTTATCCGCAGGCATTCGGCCAGCGGCTGATTGTCAATGGCGGTCAGTATCAGATAGCTCCGGGGCGTCATTATCAGGCTGGAGGATGTGATCAGATGGGGTGTTCCCAGATTATCCTCCACCGACCAGCCTCTGATATCCACCGGCCCGGCGGAACGGTTGTAAAGCTCCATCCACTCGGCCAGACTGCCGTTGGGATAATACATGATCTCGTTGATGACCACCGGGCTGCCAACGGTCAATTTAATATTGCGGTAATTATTGGCCGTGTAGTTTTCGCTGCTGCAGCTGGCCGAGACCGCCAGATCGTATTGTCCCTCGGCCAGCCCGGATATTTGGGCCAGGGCGGTGCGCTTGTCGCTTAAAAGGTCCCAGGATAAAAAAGCGAACAGTTTTTCGGCCGCATCCCTGATGGAATCGCCGTTCCTGTCCTCAAACACTTCGATCACCGGCAGATAAGCGGTGTCCAGCCCCATGTTGACTATCTCGACCGAAAGGGCGAACTTCCCTTCCGGCAGGATGCTTTCGGGAGAGACAATGATGCTTGAGACAGCGATATCCACCGGATAGGGCTGGTTGGTATGCCCGGGAGTTGGCCCGACAAACTCCTTCCAGTCGGCCTTGCGGTTTGAATCAGAACCGTCGCTTATAAGCCCCAGTGAATTGCCGCATAAAGCGGTGTCCAGGAAAACGCCCCTGGTCCAGATGCCGGCGGCGGCGGCGGTGGCCTCGTAGGTCATGCTGTCGTCGCCGTACTCCACGAAATCAACGATGGTGTCCTTGTTGCTGTTGGTAAAAAGGGCCAGCGAGCCCTTGGTGTTGGTCATGTTGCTGGATATGCCGGCAGTCCCCTCGTAGATCTCGGCGCCGGTATTGATGCCGTCCCTCCGCAGATATACCAGGATGAAGGATTGCGGCCCGATCTTGATCCCGGCAGGAAGGATAAAATGCGGGCTGCGCGAGGGGTACAGGTCCCAGCCGGAGAGGTCCTGCTCGGTGGAGTCGGAATTGTAAAGTTCTATCCACTCCAGTCCGGTGTCGTTGCTGGGGTGGGGATGGTAGCAGAATTCGTTGACCACCACGGCGGGATTTGCCGTCGTGGCCCCAACGGCGATCAACCCTGCCAAAATTAATTTGCTTAAAACTGTCATATCGGTTATATGCAAAAAATGTGGCCCAGGGCCACAGAATAATTCAGGTTTTTGGTTGTTTGCAGATCAGTCGGACATCGGCAGGCTTACCGAGAAATGGCTGCCCTTGCCGACGATGCTTTCCACGGCTATGCTGCCGCCGTTGGTCTCTATGATCTCCTTGCAAAGCGACAGCCCGATGCCCGTGCCCTGAAGGGTGTGCACCTTTTGGTCGGTGCGGTAGAATTTTTCAAAAATATGCGGCAGATCCTGGACCGCGATGCCCACTCCGGTGTCGATGAAGTTTATTTCCATCTTCCAAAGCCCTTCCTCCAGCCGCCAGCCGCCGGTTTCAACGGTCACGCTGCCGCCTTCATTGGTGAATTTCACGGCATTGTCCAGTATCTGGCTGAAGGCGAACCTTAAGGCGTTGATATCTCCCTTGGCCGGGGAAACGCTCTCCGGGAATTTTTTTATAATGGTAATATTCTTTTTCTGGGCCTTGTGGCTGAGGTCGTTGACCACCGTATTCAGCAGGCCCAGGACATCAACCTTTTCCTTCCTCAAACCTATCTGTCCCGAGCTGGCATAACGGAAATTCAAAATCGAATCAAGGATGTTTGCCAGGCGTTCGCTCTCGTCCAGCACCACTTTCGTCAACTCGGCATTCTGCTGGTCGGTTTTCTTCGCTTCGTCGTACAAAATCTCCGCATAGCCCTTTATCACCGTCAAAGGAGTTCGCAATTCGTGGGAGATGTTGGTGACGAATTCATCCCTTAATTTGTTGAAATCCACCGCCGGGCTGGTGGGCATGAAAACCCAACCCAGGTTCTTTCCCGAATCATATTTCCAGAGCCGGGAATTAATGGTGATATCCCTGCCGTCCTTGGCCACGATCGTCTCCTGCTCCTTTTCGGCCTTATCCTGATCAGTCAGACAGGACTCTATTTTGGCGGTAATGTCGTTCCCGGAATTCTTGAATACTCTATTCCAGTTTTTGCCCAGTATATCCTTGGCCGTCCATCCGGTAATATCTTCCATGCCTGGATTGGCAAACAAAATCCTGCCTTCGTAATCCGCCAGTATCAGGCCGATCGGCTGCTGGTTCAATACCTTCTCGTATTTACCGGCCTCCTCCAATTGTTTCTTTGAAGCTCCGATGATCTCCTTTAGTTTTGATATCTCCTGCCCGCTGATGCGCTGCTGGTTTTGGATGTTCTCCTTAAGAGAGTCGCATTCCCCTTGCGCCTGTTGCAAAGCATGGAGCTGTTTCTTCTGCCTGGAAAACAAGACCAGGCCCCAACCGCCCAGCAAAGAAGCAGCGCTAAAAGCCGAGATCTTCAGGAGCAGGCTTCCCGGCAGAAAAAGCATCATTGCCGCAAAGGGCAGTGATAGAAGCCATAAAAGATGCAGCATTATTACTTGGCATCCCCTATCATGCTTTTCACCAGTTCCAGAAGCCGGTTGGGGCTGAATGGTTTGGTGATATAGTCGCTGGCCCCCATCGTTAAGCCCTGCTCCCGGTCCCGCTCCTGGCCCTTGGCGGTCAGGATCACCACGGGAATGCCGGCCAGCTCGGCATCCTCTCTGATCTTTTGGCATACCTCATAACCGGAAAGCCCGGGCATCATTACATCCAACAAGACCATGTCCGGCTTCTCTTCCTTGATCTTCTGCAGACCGCTCTGGCCGTCATTGGCTGAAATGACGGTATACCCCTCCTGCTCTAGCTTGAATTTAATCACCCTGGCAATGTAGGGTTCATCATCCACCACCATGATTTTTTTGGCCATTATCGCACCTCTTGATCTTTATATTTAGAAATTTTGTCCTTGGTTATTATCGGGGCAGGCTGAAAATAAATCTGCTGCCCTTTCCCACCTGGCTCTCCACCCATATTTTTCCGCCGTGGGCCTCAACCAGTTTTTTGCACAGCGGCAGACCCAGGCCGGTGCCGGTCTTCCGTCCGTGCCGGCGTTTCTCAACCTGGTAGAATTTTTCAAACACCTTATCCTTGTCCTCGGCGGAAATGCCTTCCCCGGTATCGCTGACGGCGATCTCAATGCTGTCGGTGCGTTCAGCACTCTTAAGAATTATGCCCCCCCCCCGGGGGGTGAATTTCAGCGCATTGGATAGCAGGTTTGATATCACCCTGGCCAGCTTTCCTTCGTCCCCGGTAATTGTGATAGTGGGGGGCGTTTCCTGCAGAAGCTCTATATTCCGCTCTCGGGCCAGGGGGGAGAAATCGGCCACCAGTCTGGATATCAGCTGGGCGATGTCAAAGTTTGTTTTCTCCAATTTGATCTCGACGGCATCGTATTTATAACCATCCAGAAAGTCATTAAGCATCTCCAGCATCCGTCGGCTGTCGTTCATGGCGTTGCCTAAAAACTGGTTCTGATTTTCGTTCAACTCTCCCAGGCTCCCGTCCAGGGCCAGCTCCAGGGTGGCAATAATGGCGGCCAGCGGGTTTCGCAGATCATGGGACAACATGCCCACGAATTCCTGCCTCAGTTCGGCGATCTGATGCTCGGTGGTTATGTCCTGGCTCAGTATCACCAGGCCGGTCCGCGGCCGATCCAGCTCCTCCACCGGAAAGGAACTGATCTTCAGGTGCTTGCCGTTCTTGAGCTCCAACTCCACCGGAGCGACCACCCCGGTGGTGGAAATCGCGCAATCCTGGAAAAAATCTATCAAGCCCCTGGGGTTCGCCAGATTGTTTGTCAACAAAGACAAAATACCCTCCTGCAGGGCGGCCCCCGGCCGGATGGTCTGCTTCAAGCCCCACAATCCCTCAAACCCCTCATTGCTCATGATCACTTTGAAATGGGAGTCCACCATCAACAAGCCCTCGGGCATGGAATTTATGATAGCCCCTACCCGGCTGCCCTCCCGGCGAATCTCCTCGTAAAGGACGGCGCTCCTCAGGGCGAAAGTGACCAGGGGTGAGAGCTCCTGGAGAAGGGTCAGATCATCATGTCCGAAATAGCTGATCTGCTTGGACAGGGCGCTGATCGCGCCTATCGGCTTATCCTTCAGCTTCAACGGCAGCCATAGTCCGGAACGCAGGCCTTGGTACTGGCCGGCTGACAGAAAACGGGGATCGGATTTAAGGTCGGGAACTATCTCCGGTTCTCCCCGGGCTATGACCGTGGCCGTGATCTCCTTGATCTCTGACAATCTCTCGTAATCCAGCTTTATTCCCGAGCTCTTCATCAATTCCAGGAAACCGCCGTTTTTACCGGTGGACTGAATGGCTTTGCCGTTCCATTCCCCCAGGACCTCGTCGAAAAAATATATGCCCATCTCGTCGATCTTAAGCTCTTTGGCGATGGTCCTGATCATCAGGTTCAGCAGACTGCCGACCTGAAGCACCGAGCCCGAGGCAAAACCGATTTCGTACAGCTTGGTTCGCAGGGCATTTTCCTGTTTAAGCTTGCCGGCTACCCCTATCTGCCATAATATTTTAGAGAGCCCGGTGCTTAATTCATCTATCATGGCTACATTGGTTTCGGGGTAGGCGGCCTGGTCTTTTTTGGAAAGGACCATCAAACCGGTATTTTGACCTTTGAATATCAAGGGGGTTACCAGCACCGAGCTGGCTCCGGCCAGGGGTTTTCCCATTCCGGAAATTCCCAGCCCCTCTGCCAGGGATCCCTCTTTTCCCGCCAAGCCCAGGGTCCGCCCCTCATTGATGGCGGCTTCGGCCAACCCGGTAACCAGATTAAAAGTCATGTCCGGATCGTGGTCGATCATCGCCCCTTGGCTGGCCAAAAACCTGAAGCTGTCGCCCCGTTCCCGAAATAATATCGAGCCGGCATCGAAATCCACGAAATGCCTGACCGCCTTTAAAAGTATCTGGGGAAGCAGCTCCACGTCCTCCAGGGCCGCTACCATCCCGGCCAGTTCTTTGAAATATTCCAGCCCTTCCTGCTTAAGGCTGTGGATCTTAATGATGGATCCGGTATATTTTTTGCTATCAAAAAATCCTTTTATCCCAATGGAGCAGTAGCTGTCCTTGATGATTATCTTTTTTTCGGCTTCTTTGGTTGCCCCCTTTGAGACATCATCCAGGGCGGTGGAAAGCCATTCTTTATCGTTTTGATTAAGGGGGAGTTTGTCGATGCCCCCCTGCCGCAGATCGGTCAGCTGCTGGGCGGAGTTATTGACAAAAACAATTCGTTTGATCGAGTCTACTATCAGGACCGCATCATCGATATTCTTTATATAGGCCTCCAACACCTCTTTGCGCGAGGTCCACTCGTCTACGGAACGCACCCGGAACAGGGCCAGAGCGATCTGGGTGGCCAGCATGCCCAGAAAATCGGCGGTGGGCCGGTCCAGCTCCCCGGAATTGAGACCGGTGACTGTCAAAACGCCCAGAGATTCTTTTTCTATCTCCAGTGGCCAGCCCATTTTTATCACTGCTGGTTTTTCCGGATGGACCGTGATCAGCTCGGTCTGCGGCCCCTGTTCTGCCACCCGGCCCAGCCAGGCGCCGTCCACCGAGGTCAACCCATCCATCTGCTTCCCATCCCTCAGTACCAGGGGATGGACATAATAACTGCCCTCCTGATTGGCTATCGAAACCACCAGTTCAAACCCCTTGAGGGCCGTTCCGATATTCTCGGCTATGGTCCGCCAAAATTGGCCGGGGTCGCTGACCTTTTCCAGTTTCTCCACGGTCTGGATCAATATCCGGTTGAAATTGCTGTTCTCCTCCCGTTGCAGATACAGCAATCCTCTCTCCAAGGCACAGCCGGCTAAGCGGGAAAAATAGGAAAGGTACTTAACCTGATCGGCCTCCTTTTCGGCATCCTTCACCACAACCATTATCAGTCCGATCATGGCGGTCCCAGAACTTAAGATCGGGGTCAGTATCACATCCCCTCTTCCGTCCAGTGCTTCCTCCCCCAGGCCCGGGAGATAACGGGATGCTTTCATCCCCTCCCAGACCGGATGATCGGCTTTGATGATATAGCTTCCCGATCGAAGGAAGTCCTCTGTTAAAAGCTGGGTTCTGATAAGGGGATTGGGGCTGGTTAAAAGTTCAGTGCCTGTATCCGGGTCCACCGATTCCATCCACAGAGGTTTGAATGCGCCAATATCATTTTCATAAATGCTTAAGACTATTACCTGGTATCCCAGAGCCTCCTTGATCGATCGCCCGACTTCCTGCAATATCTTGGCCGGCCCGGGTTCTCCGGACAAAGCCTGCGACAGCCTTAGGGATTCGCTCAACACCTTGTTTTGCAGAGTGGCAGGGTCTTGTCTCTCAGCCATCAAGCTTGATCTCCGTCTTTTTTATATTGGCTATGAACAGCTTCACCAGCTGCGGATCGAATTGGCTGCCGGAATTCTGGCTGAGCTCTTTTAAGGCCTTGTCCAGCGAAAAACGGGTGCGGTAGGTACGATTCATGGTCATGGCGTCGAAGGAATCGGCCACAGCGATGATCCTGGCAAACAGGGTGATATCCTCCCCGTCGATGCCGTTGGGATAGCCCTGCCCGTCGAACCTCTCGTGATGCTGGCCGATGGCCGGCAATATGGATTTAAGCTGGGCCACATGGGACAGGATGGAGACCCCTATCTCGGGATGCATCCTGACCAGCTCCCACTGGGTCTCGGACAGGTATTCCTTTTCGTTGTTGAGGATGATGTCCGGCAGGCCGATCTTTCCCACGTCATGCAGCAGGGCCGCCAGCTCCAGGCTTTTCAGTTCTTCGGGACCGAAATTCAGGCCCTGGCCTATGATGTGGGAGTACCGCCGCACTCTCTCGGAATGGCCCCTGGTGCTGGGATCCTTGGCATCGACCGCCTCGATCATGCTCTTGATGGTGCTGAAGAACAGGGATTCCAGGTCCTCGTAAAGCCGGCCGCTCTCCAGAAGCAGGGAAGCATAGGCCCCCAGCGTGGTCAGGAGCTTTATGTCGCCCGAGCGATAGGCGGCCTTGGCTTTGGGGCCCAGCACCAGGGAACCGATTATATCTCCCCGGCTGACCCTGAGCAGCAGGGCGCAATGCCTGTTCTCCTCGACAAAATTTTTTGTGTGTTCTATGGTCTCTGCCGCCAGTTGGGCCAGTTTTTCGGACTCCACTTTTTCCCGATTGACCCAGCACCAGTGTTCCTGGCTGTTCTTCATCAACAGGCAGCCCCCCACCGCACCCACCGCATCTATGGCGGTCTCCAGAATGGCCTTCATCCTGCTCTGATTATCCCTGGCCGCCCCCAGCCGGTCGCTCATCTCGAACAGCAGCGACAGCTGCTGATACCTCTCCACTATCTCCTCGGTCAGGGAGATGCTCTCCAGCTCCTGGTCGGAGATGATGTCCGCCAGCTTGACCAGGGCATCGTTCATCCGGTCCATCAATTCGGCCGGCCCGGATAGTGCTATCCGCTGCCTGAAATCATCCAGTTCGATAACCCGGACATTTTTGGCCCCCGATCGTCTATCCTCGCCGTCTACGGCATCAAGAAAAACTATCTCAAAACCCCAGCTGCTGGCCATGGCACCCAGTATTTTCCGCAGCCGGTCGGCCGGAAGGATGATGTTGTCCTTTACCTGCTTTCCCATATCTAGTAACTATACCAAATTCATGCTAAAAGTCAATAAGTTTTTCTTGACTTTGTCAAAACAGTCTGTTAAACTAAACCTGGGTGGACAGCTTGATGCTGGCTAAGTGGTTTTCAGCCGATAATTTACTATGCGAAAATATGCCCAAAATAGATGAACTGTTGAGACTGCTGGTCACCCAGCAGGGCTCGGATCTGCATATCAAATCCGGAGAGCCGCCGGTCTACCGGATCCATGGCCAGCTGGTCCGTTCCAGCCTTCCGGTGATGACCCCCGACGACACCCAGGAACTGCTTTATGAGATCATGAACCAGGAACGCCGGGAACGCTTCGAGAAGACCCACCAGCTTGACATGTCTTACTCCATTCCCGGCGTTTCCCGTTTCCGGGTCAATGTCTTCCGCCAGAAACAGTCCCTGGGCTCGGTCCTCCGGGTGATCCCCCTTCTGATAAAAAGCATCGACGACCTGGGGCTGCCCCAGAACATGAAGAAGATCTGCATGCTGCCCCGGGGGCTGGTCCTGGTGACCGGACCCACCGGCAGCGGAAAATCCACCAGCCTGGCGGCCATGATAGATTATATCAACGAGAATCGTTCCTGCCACATCATGACTGTGGAGGACCCCATCGAGTTCCTGCACCGCGATAAAAAGGCCTGCATCAACCAGCGCGAGGTGGGCATCGACACCCACTCCTTCGCCAACGCCCTGAAACACGTGATGCGGCAGAACCCGGACATCATCCTGGTGGGCGAGATGCGGGACCTGGAGACCATCTCCCTGGCCATTACCGCGGCCGAGACCGGCCATTTGGTGATGGCCACTTTGCATACCGCCGACGCCGCCCAGACCATCGACCGGATCATCGACGTTTTCCCGCCGGGCCAGCAGCAGCAGGTCAGGCTGCAGCTCTCCACCACCCTCCAGGCCATCTACTCCCAGACCCTGCTGCCCCGGGTGGACGGCAAGGGCCGAGTGGTGGGTTATGAGGTGCTGGTCTGCATGCCTGCCATCCGCAGCATCATCCGGGAGGGCAAGACCCACCAGATATTCAGCGTTCTCCAGAGCGGGGGAAAGTTCGGCATGAACACCCTGGATTCGTGCCTCAAGGAGCTCTACCAAAAGGGCCTGGTGACCATCGAGGAGGCCATGGCCAAGTCCACCAACCCCCAGGAGTTTGAAAAATTAGCGATGAAGGCTTTTTAAGATATGGAAATTGCCGACCTGTTAAAAATGATGGCCGAACAGGGGGCCTCCGACATGCAGATCAAGGTGGGCAGCCCGCCCCTGCTGAGGGTAAACGGCGAACTGTCCCCCTGCAAAATGCCATCCATCAGCCCCGATGACGTCAAGAGATTTTTAATGACCATCATCACCCCGGCCCAGGCCCAGAGATTCGGCCAGGAGCTGGAATTGGATTTTGCCTACAACCTCCCCGGCACCGGACGTTTCCGGGTCAACCTTTTCCAGCAGCGCAACTCCCTGGGGATAGTCTTCCGGCTGATCCCCGAGAAGATCCCCACCATAGATGAACTGGGGTTTCCCCCCATCGTAAAAGAGGTCTCCCTGAGGCCCCGCGGCCTGGTGCTGATAACCGGGCCGGCCGGCTGCGGCAAGTCCACCACCCAGGCAGCCATGATAGATTACCGCAACGCCCATGACCCCTGTCACATCATGACGGTTGAGGATCCCATCGAATTCGTCCATGGCGACAAGAAAGCCATCGTCAACCAGCGGGAGCTGGGACGCGACACCCTGACCTTTGCCGATGCCTTGAAGTACGTCCTGCGGCAGGACCCCGATGTGATCCTGATCGGCGAGATGCGGGACCTGGAGACCATCGCCCTGGCCATTACCGCGGCCGAGACCGGCCATTTGGTGCTGGCCACCCTGCATACCACCGACGCCGTCCAGACGGTGGACCGCATCATCGACGTCTTCCCCATGCATCAGCAGGAACAGATACGAATGCAGGTGGCGGTGAACTTCGTGGCCGTCATCTCCCAGATCCTGGTAAAGAGGGCCGACGGCAAGGGCCGGGTGGCAGCCTTCGAGGTGATGACCGGCTCCGGCGCCGTCCGGAACCTGATCCGGGAGGGCAAGACCTATCAGCTGCAAAGCCTGATCCAGACCAGCATCAAGCAGGGGATGACCACCCTGAACATGTCCCTGGCCAACCTGTGCCGCAAAAATGTCATCACCCTGGATGAGGCCATGAGCAAGTCCGGCGATCCCGATAACCTGCAGATGGTGTTGAAGAGCCTGTCGGCCTGAAAATTTATCCAATGACAAACGGCTGGAGTTTTCTCCAGCCGTTTGTCATTTTGGGATCTACCATTATATAAAAATCAAGGCCCTTGCGCTTAAGGTTTACTTCTTTTTCTTCCGTTTCTTCAGCTTCTCCCGCTCCTGCTTCAATCGATCCAGTTCCTCGGCCATCTTTCTTTCCATTTCTTCGATCCTCTTCAATTCCTCCAGATCGCTGTGATCCGGCTCCGCCTCGGCCTCACTATCGCCAGGTTCGGATTGTTCGACGGTATCAGCCGGTTCGGCCTCTTCCTCGGATCTATTGGGGTTGGCCTTCACACCATCTTCCGGGATATATTCGGAGGGATTCAGTCCCAGCTCTCGCAACAGGTTTAAGGCTTCATCCTCCAGATCATCCAAACTGGTGCTTTCCGGTTCATTTATTTCCTGGTATGGCAGCCAGGGTTTGTCTGATGCGGCGGCATCCGTGGACGGGGATTGCCCGACCTCCCGATGACCCTTCATCTCCATAAGAAGCCCGTTATCCCCGGAGCCGATGCCGGAGGAAGCATCCACCCCGGCCAGTTCTGCCTCCAGCGAGGCCAGGTCCCTGAGCAGGGCGTCATCCCGATCAGAATCCCTTGCCGGCTCGGCTTGGGGTGAAACAGCGTCCACCACCATCCCGTAATCGACCTGATCCTCTGCCTGTGAGGATTCCTCTCCAGGCACTCCGGGTTCCGCCGAACCAGGCTCTGTTAAGGTTTCCCTATCCGGGCCGGCATCATCGACTGCATTGGAGGCTATCTCCAAATCGTTTTGGAATCCAGCTTCTGGACCGGCGGGTTCCATTCCGATCTCTGCTAGGATTCCAGGAGCATCCGCCTCTGAAGGGGACGGATACTCCTGGTCGTCGTCTATTATCTGGGCCATGCTGACCTGATCCCCTGATTCAGGCGCTTGGGCTTGAATTGGCTCAATGGTTATTTTCGGTTCTGCTGAGCTCTTTTTCGGGCTGACAGCCGGGGTTTGGGATGTTATGTTTTCCGGGGTTTTCCCAGGTTTTATTTCTTCAGTCCATGATTCGGTATCTGCCGTTTTCATCGGAGGCCCGTCATTGAGTATGATCGGTTCCTCAAAATCGTCGGTTATTTTATCTTCAGTGGCCTTTTCCGGGGCAGCCCCCAGCGGTTCGATGGGTTCAGCCTCTTGGCCTGGCTCTGACACTTCCGACAGTTCTTCAGCCCCGCCGGCTGGTCTAAGCTCATCCTCCTGCGCTGGCGCTGCAGCGGACAGGTCGGCGGGCGCAGGTTCGGTTGTTTCCGGCGGCTCGTCATTTGCTAATTCCGGCGCCTCGGCCGGTTTATCGGCTGCGGTATCTCCCGGCAATTCATCTTCGTTGGGCTCCGGTCCTTTTGCCGGCTTCTCCTCATCTTCGGTCCACTGCAGTTCGATCACAGCGTTGCCTGGGTTAAAGACGGTCCCCCATCGATCCTGCTCGGCCTGCTGGGCCTGCAGAAAGGCCTGTTGTGCGGCATCCACCAGATTGTGCCTCTGGTAGAGAAAACCCAAATTGTAGCACAGCTCCGGATTGTCGGGTTCAAGTTCTATGGCCTTTTTGCAGTATCTTTCGGCCTCGGCCAGCCGGCCATTGAACATCCCCAGGGCCAGTCCCAGCTGGCTGTAAAAATGACTCTTCTCTGGGTCGATTTTTATGGCCTGGGTGAAAAAATCAACCGCTGCCTGGAACCTCTTTTGTTCTATGGCATTCAGCCCGGATTGGTATTTCTTGTCGGCCGGTGTGGGATTGTCGGGATTCTGCACTATGTATCTGCCCACCACCTTTTGCAGCAGCAGGTCATAGTCCTTGCGCTTTTGAGGGTTGGACAGGGTGCGGTAGGCCTGGGTGACATCGGAAAAAAGGAAACTATATCCCGCTTCCTGAAATTTTTCCCTCAGGATGTTCCGGTAGGTTGCCGTGATCTCAGAGGTGCTGGCTTCCCGACGGACGCCCAGCAGTGAATAATAGTCGCTCATCAGGAGGATACCTCCGATCCCTGTTTCTGAAGTTTCTCTAACCTGGTCCGGGAGCCTTCCAGTAGCTGCATGATGGCCGTCAGGTTCTGCTGTTTTTCGGAGACCTCGTTGGAGAGCCTTTCATGCTCGGCGCTCCACTGTTCGCAGACGTTGGCCAGTTCTGCGATCTGCGACTGCAACTGCTGCCCCCGTTCCTCCAACTCGGCGTTCAACCGCTGTCTCTCCTCGATGGTCTGTTCCAGTTCGCTCTCCTCCACCCGCTTCTCTGCTATGAACTGGACCAGGTTCTGCACCTCGGTCTTGGACTGTTTGAGCCACTGAGCCAGGTTCTCCTCCCCCTTCTTGAGTTCCACCATCCGCTGGTTCAATTCCGCCTCCTGGTGCTGGACCCGCTCCAGCCTCTTGTCCAGTTCTATGCCCTCCTGTATACGGTCCGACAGATGATTGCTGACCTCCTCCAGTTTGGTCTGCTTCTCCCTGAGCAGGGTTTCGAATTCTATCAGCTGTTTGCGCCCCTCATCCAGATGACTGTCCATCTGTCCCCGTTCCTCGCGCAGCTTCTTGACCTGGCCGGCCAGGTCGTTCTCCTCGGAGCGGAACATCTCCAGCCAGCGGTTATGGTCGGCGGCCTCGGCCTCCACCCTTTTCAACTCCTTGCGCTTGTTCTCCAGATCCTTCTCGATGTCCTTTTTCTTCTGTTCCAGCTTGTCGAAGGCTTCGGTTGAGACCTCGGCCGCTTTCGATTTGGGACCGAAGATCATCAGCAGGAACAACATCACCAGGGCTGCGGCCTGGCCGGCCAGGATATAGATGGACCGCGGGGGTTTGACCGCCCCGGCTGTCTTGGCCCTGCCTTTAAGCTGGAGGTAGACGCTGCCGATCCTCTCCCGCCCCAGCAATACCGGGGCGGCGGCCCAGTACACCTTGTCGGCAGATTTGGGATTGGCTGCCGTTTGAACCAATACCGATTCCCCGGCCAGTTTTTTTATGCCGGAGGGAATGATCAACTCATCCCCCACTGCGGTCTCGTTGCTGGATGCGGCAACAGTGCCCTTGAGATCGATCAGATACAGGTCGGCCACCTCGGAATAATCCTGTTTGGTCTGGGCGATGATCTCGGACAATGCCAGGTCATCCTGGTTGGCAAATGGGTCCGAGACCACCCGGGCCAGGTTCTTGGCCACTAGTTCGGAGCGGATCTTCAGCTCGTCTGGCTGGCTGGCGCCGGGCTTCTTTCCGGCCGGCATATTTGCCCAATAGGAAAGACCCAATACTACGGCTGTCAACACCAGCCCGATCGTTATTCTTAAGGTATTGTTCATTAGCACTTTAGGGGTTTATAACGTTTATAGTATAGTCAAATATAATTAAACTGTCAAGGAAAATTATATAATAAAAAGGCACCGATGGTCATCGGTGCCTTTCAAAACAGATAGGGCCTACCTTATCAGCATCATCTTTCTTATGACGCTGGCCCCTTCGGCCGACAGCCGGAACAGATAAACCCCGTTGGGAAGACCCTTCCCGGTGCCGTCCTTGCCGTCCCAGGCCGCCTGATACTTCCCTCCTCCCCGGTTTTCATTGACCAGGGTCCTTACCAACTGTCCGGCCACGTTGTAGATTGATAAATTTACCGGCCCTCCACTTGCCGTCTGATAACTGATAACTGTGGCCTGACTGAACGGATTGGGATAGTTGCTCCCCAGTTTAAATTCGGCAGGCAGCAGCCCGCCGCCATCCAGCGGCAACTTCACCGGCCCATAATAAGTTATCGTGCCCGAGAAATCGTATTGGGCGATCCGGTAATAATGATCCCCGGCCGGCAGTTGCTGGGGATCTGTGAATATATATTCCGAGGGCTGATTGGTGGTCCCGTTCCCGGCTGTTTCTCCGATCATGACATAACGGGCAGAAGGATCATCCGTCCGCTCAACTTCCCATCTGTCGCAGTCCTTTTCGCTCTCGGTGCGCCATTTGATCTCAGCCCGGCCTTGGGCATCGGCACTGGCGGTCAAAAATGAAAGCTGCACCGGATTGGGATATTTGTCGCTGCTGTTGACGGTGAAGGTGTCGGCCGTCACCTCTATCCAGATGTTGCTGCCCACCACTTCACCCCGACCGGCGGGGATGGTCCCGCCCGACCCCAGCTCCGTCTGGTAGATATAGTTATTCGCCCCGGGATCGTTGCACAGCCGGTCCAATGCCAGTTGGGTGGGATGGCCGTAGCCGTTGTTACCCACCGAGATGACCGAGACCCTGGGATCCAGGGTGGATACCCAGTAGGGATTGCTGCTGTACTGCGAGCCGTGGTGGTTGGCATGCAGCACCGAGACCTTCCCGATATCCGGGGCCAGGATGGATTCCACGTCCTTGTACCCCCCGGAATTGTATCCTCCCAGGTCGCCGGACACTATCATCCTGAAACCGCCGTATTGTATCAGCAGGCCTACCCCGTAATCGTTCTCATCGGAGGGAGAGATGTTGTCGCCATAGGTCTGGCCGTTTACCGCCACGCATTTGGCGCTTACCCCGGATCCCAGATCTATCACCTGACCCAATCCGATGGTCTTTCGCTTGGCCCCCAGGGCTGCTGCGTAATCGGTAAAAGCGGTTGAGGCGTAGGTTCCGCCCCGGTCGTATCCCCAGCTTAAGATGGAATCACTGCCCCCCAGGCTGTCGATCACTTCGTCCATCCCGCCGATATGGTCCTCGTGGTAATGGTTAACCGCCGTATAGTCCAGATGGTGTAGATTCACGCTGTCCCTCAAGAAAGGCCAGATCTTGCCGTATCCCTTGCCGGTCTCGCCGGCATCGAACAACAGCGACTTTCCGGAGGGCGAAAGCACCAGGGTGGCGTCGCCCTGGCCCACATCCAGGCAGATGATCTTCAGGGGGATGGTGGCCGGGTCGGGCTGGGTGGCAAAACGGAAGGGGTTGGGTTTGGGTCCCGGGACCAGATCGTTATTGGAAAGGTCCTTGGCCGCAGTCACCTGAAATTTGTAGGTGGTGACATAGCTGAAGTTAGCATGGGTCAGGGTGGCCGTATCGCCGGCGCCGTTCCAGGAGACCGACCAGCCGGCGGTTCCGGTGGAACAGCTATAGGCAAAGCTGGTCGGGTTTATGGCCTTGTTGAACCCGATTGTTATGGGGGAATTTATCGCAACATTGGCGGCATTGTTTGCCGGTGAGGTGTAGATGATGGTGGGAACGTTGGGCAGGATGTCGAAATTTGTGGTGTCCCCGGCGGTGATGTTCCAGGGCGGGGTGCTTTTTACGTAGAAATTGACCGGATTATCGGACATATCCCTGACCTTGAAGGAGTCGATGGTTCCGGCCGGGGCCGTGAACATGACATAACCGGGGTCGCCCGAATCATATCCTTCGACGATAGTGTTGTTCTCGGTGATGTAGGAACCGACGATGGTGTCCGCCCGGTAAGCCAGCACCACATAGTTTGCCAGCGGGGCAGAATATGACGGGTCGCTGTATACATGGCCCTCCACCCAGGCGCCCTGGGCGGTCATGTCCATCACCGTCACAATTTGACGGGGAGAATCGCGGTTTGAACCGGTGACCGTGGTATCCACCAGCCTTCGGATCCTGGCCAGGATATATTGTGACTGGGGGGTGGTATCACATTTGGTGATGAACCAGACCTTGGTGGTCTCCCCGGAATCGGCGGAGGCAATATGCCTGGAATTATAATAGGCCGCCAGATCGCCGCCCCAGGTATTTCGCACGCCTGAGTCCCAGGCGGTACTGTCCTGCCAGTGGAAATGGTTGTTCCCGGCAGTGGTGCTGGAACTGCCGATCCGGCATCTGCCCACAAAATCCTCGCCGGTGGTATCGGGGACAATTCCCACCAGAACCGCAAAGGGATTCCCGGTGCCGGACGTCGCCTGGCCGGATATATAGGCGGGGCATTTTATAATGACCGAATAATCCGTGGCCAGAATTTGCTGGGCAAAAAACATCTGGGCAAAAAACATTATTAAAAGTGTTGCCTTTTTCATAAATACCCGCCATTTACTGTGTTTACTTAACTACATATCATACAAATATCATACCCATGATCAGGAATTTGCTGATATCAATTTAAGGCTATGGAAACATTATAGTTATGATAAACTATAGACTGGCGTATAGTAATACCTTATTAAATACCAAATCACAAATGCAATAACTACTCCCAGTACTATGATATTTTGCAATTTTTGTTAAAATTTTGCACGTAAAAAGCGGCTCTATCTCCAGATAGAGCCGCTTTCTCTATTTTTGATTTTATCCCTTGGCTTTTTTCAAGGCATCCAGTTTTTGCCGGGTTTTTTCCAGATTTCTTTTAGCCTGGCTGTGTCCGGGATCTGCCGCCAATATTTTCTGCCAGACCCTCAGGGCCCCCTGATAATCCCCGGAGCTGTACAATTTGCTGCCTTCCTTATACAGGGCATCAATTTCAGTTGCTGTCAGCTTGGGCGGTGCTGGTTCTTTGGCTTTAATGGTGACTCTGTCCTGCTGTTTTGGGGCCCGGGCTGCTTGTTTTTCGCTTCCAGCGGACCTCGGCTTGGTTTCTGCTCTTGGGGCAGTGTTTATCTTGACCGTGCTCACTCCGCCGAACACCACTTTCTTTACCGGACGGATCTTTTTTACCACGGCAAATTCCAGGTGGTTGGATATCTCCCCCTGTCTGATGTTTATCAATCTGGAAGGTTCGCTTTTTAGCTCGTAATCCGGTGGAATACTGTTGAGATCAATGTTCAGTGTCTGCTGGCCGGTGGGAGCATTGGTGATGCGGAACATGCCGCCACCGTTGGAAATTGCGGCAGTGTTGGAGGGCTGTATTATAATCATAACCCCGGACATTCCGTAATCGTCTCCGTCAAATATCCCGTTATTGTTGTTATCCACAAATACCCGCCCTTTGATCCCGCCCAGGGCCGAAACGGTAAAATTGACCAGGGTGGACCGCCAGCCCCCCAGGGAAGCCTGCTTCTCTCCGGCGCCGATGATGTTATATTCGGCCGAAAGGCTTGTCATGTCTATTTTAACCGTTGGGTTGCTGCTGTTGATATTGGTGAATGAGTATTTCCCCCTGGCATCGGTGATGGTCTTTCTACCGTTGGAAAGATTCAAGATTATCCCGGGCAATCCGAATTCCCCGGCGTCCTGAAAGCCATTCTTGTTGGCGTCCAGAAATACCAACCCCTCCAGATCGTTGCCGGAGATGTCGATCCTTCTGGTGAAGAACAGGCCCAGCCGCGACCTGTCGCGCAGGTAGAAGAAGCCGGTATCCTGGGCGATATTGTTCTCGTTCCACCAGGAGAGGTCCAGCAAATATTTTTTCGAAAGGTTGAATTTCAAATTCAGGCTGGCAACCATGCTTGTATTATTTCGGTCGCGTTGGTCGACCCGCTGATTGAATCCCAGCTCGACAATGGCCCGGCTGCCGCCCCATAGCCCGGCATTGGTTCCGGCCCGGTAGCGATTGTAATATCCGGAGGTTGTCTTCTGGTTATCGCTCCACCGGTCAAATTCCCCGCTCAGCCAGAAGGTGGCCAGCTGCGACCGGTATTGTGGTTTCACCATCCACAGGTGCCGGGAGGCATTCATTGACTGATCTATTCTCTCTTCCCGGTTTTCAACCTGGTATTTTAATTTCATTTCCAATTGGTTAAAGTTTTGGCTCAATTCTATCGTTTGTCCATCGGAAACATACCGCCGGGCATTGGGCCCGCCCCAGCTAACTTTGTTATCTCGGCTGGTATAGCCGACCTTCAGAGAGGGAAGGTTTGATAACTTGACACTGGAGCCCGCGCCCCAGGTGTTGGTGATCATGGGATAGAGGGTATCGCCGTCGGCATTGTAATTGGTAAATCTGCCGTCCATTCTTATTATTTCGTTTGGCCTCCAGCTGGCGTAGAACCTGGGGCCGTAATAATTCTTGGTCTGTAGCGGCCGGAAATTGGCTCCCAGAAAGTCCAGGCCGGCCGAGAAACTGTATTTTTTAGCAGTCCAGGCGATGTTGGCAGAAACCCAGGGAGCCGAGCGGGAGATCATCACTCCGGTCCTCTCCTCTTGGCGTTTCTTCCAGGCCGTAGCCATCATCATACTTAAGCCCTGGGATATCGTTATATCCACCTGCTGGCCAAACCCGGTTGCCCTCCGGTAAAGGGAGTCGACAGGCAGGCTGCTGGATTCCTTATAGAGGAATATCTTTCCCGAAAACCAAGTGGCCGGTTTATAACCTACGTATGAACCCAGCACATTGCGGCTGTTTAATGAAGCGCTTTCCCGATAAAGGTCCGAGGGGGTTCCCCCGAATACCCCGGCAGATAAATTATCATACTGATAATCAGCACTGGCGCCCCGTATGCGGTTATTCCACAGACCGGCATTGTAGGGCAGGTTGGGGTTGTTATCCCCCAGGCCCACACTGAGCAGGCTGTGGCCGAAAGACATCTGGCTGAATGCCAGCCTGACGGTTTGAAGGTGGATCTGGTCCAGGCTGCTGTAGTACATTGAGTATTCGGACAAAAGCTTAAAATTGTCCATTTTCTTTTCCAAAGCGCTTTTCAGGGTATGGCGGTATTCCTGCTGACCGTAGTATTGCCCGACCAAACTATTGCCCTCCTCAAAACCATAGGTAAAATAAAGCTGATCCCCGGCCTGCACAAACGCAGGACAGGAAATAATCAACAATACTATGATTTTAAGGAATCCTCGCATCTATCCTTTTATCTTTTTCAAGGCGTCCAATTTGGCTTTGGTCCGTTCCAGGTTCTTTCTGGCGGTGGTATTTCCGGGGTCGGCTTTTAAAAGTTTCTGCCAGGTGGAAAAAGAAGATTGATAATCACCTGCCGTATATTGATTGGTGGCCAGACCAAAGAGGCTTTTTATCTCCTCGGGGGAAAGCTTGACCGCCGGCGCCATCGGCTTGGCCGCTTTGCCGGAGTTTTTTATGGAGCTTTTCGACTGTGGTATCGGCCAATCGTGTCTGGGAATTTCTGTCGCCACCAGATTGACCATGGTCTCTCCGGATAAAATCTCGGCTCCTCCGTAATCCACCAGGGCAAATAGATTATAGCTGCCGGGTTTTATATTGACAAGCGGGATCCTAAAGATTCGTTCGGAATTTGGCAAAACCGCCTGATTATCATCATTGAGAACCAATTTGTCGACCGTCCAGCCATCATTGGTTTTTATTTCCACCGTACCCCTGGGGCGGATCAGAACGTTTCCTTTATTTAAAACCCCCAGCTCTACCTGGGCGGTGGCGGTTTTAACCGTATTGTGCAATGATAGCGAGCTTAACTCCCCATCCTTGTGCCCGGTGCCGGCAACATTGATGACGAACAGGGTGCCAACCCTGACTGATAAACGGCTGCCGCTGTTCTTGGCCCCATCCTGAGGTTTGGTATGAAAAAAAATTGATGCCAGATAGGTTCCCGAGGCATTGTCCGGAACCTTTAAAGTATACCGGATCTTCTGGTTGGTGCCCTGAGAAAGAAAGAAATTTTCCGGGTTGACCAAAAACCAGGATTCACATGATGTGGCCAGAGTTCCTCCCTCGGGAAAAAGGAGCTCGCCGTATATATCCATGCCGACATCGGTGATATAACATAATACCTGGGTTTTTTCCTTCCCCTTGTTATCCACGCTGATAACACCAGTCCGGCTCTCACCCGGCACAACGCTAATGTCCACCCTGGACGGCCAAACGTTTATGGAAAGCGCCCCCTGGCCCAAGGCAAAAGCGGTTGATAAAATAGCAATCAGCGTTGATGCAACGACATTTTTCATCACTATCGGGCTCTAAAATTAAAGTCAAAAGCGGGGCACCCCTTAAATAAGTGATGCCCCGCCTTGTTGAAATGCCAGCTTACGGGGTGGCGGTCAAAGTATAGGTGATGACGTTGGTGTACAGACCGGCAGCCGCAGGTGCAGGGATGGTTAGGCTCAGGGTGGTTGTTAATGCAAGCCCCGCCGCAATCTTGTCTTCCGCAGGCGTTGCTGACGTGTAGGCCGTGGCGGGTGCTAAGGAAAACTCACCATTGACCCAGGTACCGGCTCCACCTGCTCCGGCATAGGTGAAGTTAGCCGACGGGATCGATTCCAGGGCTACATCATTGGTCAGGTCACGATCCTTGTTGAGCTGCAAACCCCAGGGTATCTTTTGATTCGACCTTACGGTTGCAACCACATCTGCCGGCGTTGCAATATCGCCCGGCTCCAACAGGCCAAAGTCAATTGCCGCCACATCCAGCGTAATTGACCAAATACCATTGACAGTTACCTGAACATCCACGGTGGCTGTTTCGTCCGCAGGTTGGGCCAGTGCCATCCCGGCAAACAGAGCGATTACCAAGCTGGCAAGCAAAAGTTTCTTCATTTTACCTCCTTGTTTGTTTAGTTGATAATTATTTTAATTGTTGTCTTGACAATAATTGCATGCAATTTTTATTCCCATTTGGGAACAATATTCGTTCCACAATATTTTGTTATTCTATTATTAAAATACCCCACATTTAGATTTCTACAATTAACTTCTTTTTATATGTGCAAATTCTTCTCTTGCTTTTTGCATATATATAACTTATTAGGCGTCAATACTGATACACAAGGATAATCTTTTATAACTTGGTATTGCCATTGTAGGTTGAATAATAGCTATGCTTTGATGCTTATTGATTGTCGTGACGGACAGGCAACATCTTTTAGTGGTTAACGTTTTTTCTTTGTCATCTTGGCTTCTGCCAAGTTACAGTGAATTTGTGAAAAACCATGACCCCGATAGATCGGGGCGACCTCCTGCGTCGTCCAGTGGTGGGCGATGAGGGGATCGAACCCCCGACCTCCTGCGTGTAAAGCAGGCGCTCTAACCAAGCTGAGCTAATCGCCCAATGATAAATAAAGGCCTTCGTATGATCGTAGTATATCTCATTTGGTGGCGATTTGTCAAGCAACGTCCAGCCTGGAAACATACAACAATAGCCAAGGATCTATCTTTCCTCAGCTATTTTATAAACTCTCCCAAATGATCTATATTTGCACTTATGGGTAAGACCGGGAAATAATACATCTGATCATTTCGGCTCGGCCACAAACGAAGCTTCAAATTGGTAGTCGCCAACCGGGGTATTGTCGCTCAATAGATATCTTATATCCAGGGAGACCTTGGAGCCTCGCTCTATTTTATAGCTTTCGTATATGTCGTGCAAGCTCCCGGTGACTTCACGAAAATTTTTCTCGCCGGATAACCTATAGAGCATCTTCCCTTTTGTCTCTCTGTTTGAAGGGTCTATCTGGCCCATTACCCTGGCGCCATCGGTACTGTTGCACCAAACTTTAAGAACAATGGCCTTCGGCAGATCGACATATCCCCTGGTTTTATCTTCGTTGCCGACACTTAACATATTTGATGCGCTCAGCACTTCGATCCGGGCCTTTTTGGCCACGCTTACCGACACATTAACGGTTCGGTAGATGTCGCTGGGGTTCAATAAAGCAACCGTCTGGCCGAAAGCTGATTTTGTGCTTATTGCCAGGATCGCGATCATTATTATTTTGACATGCTTTTTCATTTTTCTCTCTCCAATGGCATATAAAGCATGGAGCATGCCAATACGATACCTAACTCATATAGCGTTGATTCCCTTTATGTTCCGTTAATAGTTGGAAAATATTAATGTTTTATATTACCCGGTTTTGTCAAATATATGTGACAGCAGAACTCCATAAACGACAAAAGCCCCGGCGTATAAACGCCGGGGCTTTGACCATCTTCTTGGCTTATTCTCCCAGATCGCCCATATAGCCGATGGGGTCGACCGGTGTGCCGTTCATTCGCACTTCATAATGCAGATGCGGCCCGGTGGAGCGCCCGGTGGAGCCCACAAAGCCGATCACCTGGCCTTTTTTGACCCGGTCGCCTATCTCAACATTGAATTTAGAGAGATGCCCGAATCTGGTGGTATATCCTGTTCCATGGTCCAATTCTACCAGATTGCCGTAATCGCCCACCCGGCTCCTGATGGTCACCACCCCCTCGGCCGGTGCGCTTACCGGCGTACCGCGGGGCACGGCTATGTCCAGCCCGTAATGATTCTCCGAGTGCCCGCTCCGTCTCCACCTGCGAACACCGAAGGTGGAGGTCATCTTACCGAACAGCGGCGCCAGTTCGGGGGTGGCCGAAAGCAGGCATTCCTTGGTCTCCAGGTAACCGTCAATTTTTTTAAGCTCAGAAACCTGCTGGAAGATATCGGGGATGACCCGGGCCTCCAGTTGGGCCGTTTCAACAGGCCTATTGATATCATATCGGCCGAGGGTGATGGGCGACTCCGGACCGCCGGCGTCCTCCCCCTCCTCCACTATGTTGGCGGTCTTGAAGCCGGCCTGGATCTTGACCTTGACCGCCAGTTTGCGCAGATTATCCACCTGCCGGGCCAGGCTGCCCACCGAGGCCAGGTAATTGCTGCGCTCCTTTTTAAGCTGGGCCTGGAGAGATGAGATGTCGTGGGATAAAGAGTCCTTGACCTGGTCATATCCCTTGCGCTCTTCCTTTAAGACCTCGTTCTCCTTGAAGGTGGGCTCAAAGGCGGTCTTGAGTTTATGGTGGAACAGGTAATGCCGGGCGATGAAAAAACCGGAGATGCCCGCCGCCGTTATAGTTGTCAGCAAAATGGCATTCAGCCACCAAGAGTGAAAGAACACTGACTTTCCCTGCTCCCCGTGATGCGGCAGGATGATGAACGAGTATGATTTCTTAAATATCATAAGCACTCCCATTCTTTAAATGCAGACGGGCCAATTACTAATTTGTAATTACGAATTAGTAATTTCCCTCATTTCAATACCCCCAGTTTCTTGCCCACCTTGGTAAAAGCTTCGATGGCCTTGTCCAAATGCTCCCGCTCGTGGGCCGCCGATATCTGGACCCGGATCCTGGCCCGGCCCCGCGGCACCACCGGGTAGAAGAACCCGACCACGTAGATGCCCTCGTCATAGAGCATCCGGGACATCTGCTGGACGATCTCGGCCTCATGCAGGATGATGGGCACGATTGGGTGAATGCCTTCCCTGATGTCGAACCCGGCCTCCTTCATCTTCTGCCTGAAGTACAGGGCGTTGCTCATCACTTTGTCCCGCAGGGCGGTGGAGCCCTGCATCATTTCAATCGCCTTGATGGTGGCGGCCACTACCGACGGGCTGATGGTGTTGGAGAACAGGTAGGGCCTGGAGCGCTGGCGCAGGATATCCACGATCTCCTTGCTGGATGACACGCAGCCGCCCGAGGCCCCTCCCAGCGCCTTGCCGAAGGTGGTGGTGATGATGTCCACCCGTCCCATCACGTCGAAATGCTGGTGGGTGCCGCGGCCGGTGGGACCCACGAACCCGCTGGCGTGGCTCTCGTCCACCAGCACCATGGCCTCGTATTCTTCCGCCAGGTTGCAGATCTGCTCCAGCGGAGCCAGGTCGCCGTCCATGGAGAAGACCCCGTCGGTGACGATCATCCTAAAGCGCTTGTTCATTGTCTGCTTCAGGTGATTTTCCAGGTCATGCATGTCCATGTGCTTAAAGCGGCGCCTCTCGGCCTTGCAAAGCCTGATGCCGTCGATGATGGAGGCGTGGTTCAGCTCGTCCGAGATCAGGGCGTCCTCCTCGCCCAAAAGGGCCTCGAACACGCCCAGGTTGGCGTCGAAGCAGGAGGAATACAGGATGGCGTCCTCCATCCCCAGGAATTTGGAGATCTTCTGCTCCAGTTCCTTGTGTTTGTCCTGGGTGCCGCAGATGAACCGGACCGACGACAGCCCGAAGCCCCGCTCCTCCAGGCCCTTCTGGGCCGCGGCCACTATGGCCGGGTGGCTGGAGAGCCCCAGGTAGTTGTTGGCGCAGAAGTTGATGACCTCCTTCTGGGGCGAGTTGGGCGGGTATTCCACCATGATGCTGGCCGCCTGGGGCGTGTGGATGTAGCGCTCCTCCTTGAAAAGATCGGCGTTCTTCAGCTCCACCAGTTCGTTGCGGTAAAATTCCTTTACCTTGATGTGCAGTGCCATGATGTGTTGGTGATTACCCCTTGTGTTATATTAGAAAGAAATAGTTAACGAAGTCAGTGACCATTTTTTATTTGCTAAATAATATCTTTAAATTCTCTAGGCATTAACAATGCCTATTTAAAATGACCTGTAAGAAAAATATGGAAATATTATTAAGTGGAAAATCGACATAAAATATATGTATATAAAAAGATTAATTGGTATGATTTTATAAAAGTCTTTAATAAAAAATATTCTATTGATTGCTAAAAAAATACCTAAATAAATCACTGATGACAGTGTAAAATAAATAACATATGAAACGAACCCTGAAAAAACAGTGACATTTAAATAACTTAATAAAAACATAACTAATCCAATTATTGGAAAGCATAAAAAGCCACACAAAATGCTTTTAAATATCTGCCATTTCTTTAAAATAATTTTTATACCAAAAAAATAAAAGATCATAGGTAATATAAAATTACCCAACAACAAGATTGTAGTATAAATTGGTGCGTGTGGTGATGTTAAACCAGAACCTGGCATAATACACTCCTTTTCAATTTTATATGTAGAGTGCAACCTGTAACAAATAAAAGTAATACTATACAAAGCACAAACGGCGGGACGGGAGTTGAATCCCTTCCCGCCGCATAGTTACTCTCTAAATTACGGCTTGTATTTACCAAGACACCCCTCTCGCTCTCCCCTTTTTAGGGGAGACTCGGGCCAGCGCAGGTTAAGTTATAAGAAAACCCTTTGTGTCTTTGTGCCTTTGTGGTAGAAAGTTTACAACCCGTACTTGGCTATGATCTCGTCTTTCTTCAGCCCCAGTATCCCGTACTTCTGGCCGATCTTGGTGAAGGCCGCCAGGGCCTTGTCCAAATGCTCCATCTCGTGCCCGGCCGAGATCTGGGTCCTTATCCGGGCCTGGCCCTGGGCCACCACCGGGAAGAAGAAGCCCGTCACGTAGATGCCCTCGTGGTACAGGTCGCGGGCGATGTCCTGGGCCAGCTTGGCGTTGTACAGCATCACCGGGACGATGGGGGTGTCGCCCTGCTTCAGGTCTAACCCGGCCTTGGTCAGCCCCTCGCGCCAGTACTTGGTGTTCTTCTCCAGCTTGTCCCGGCGGTCGGTGGACTTGGAAAGAAGCTCTAAGACTTTTATTGATCCGGCCACCACCGCCGGAGGCATGGTATTGGAGAACAGGTAGGGACGGGCCCGCTGCCGGCACATCTCGGCGATCTCCTTGGGTCCGGAGACCGAGCCGCCGGTGGCGCCGCCCAAACCCTTGCCAAAAGTGGTGGTGATGATGTCCACCCTTTTCATCACGTTGTGGTACTCGTGGGTGCCGCGGCCGGTCTTGCCGATGAACCCGGTGGCGTGGGAATCGTCCACCATCACCATGGCATCGTACTTGTCGGCCAGGTCGCAGATCTTGTCCAAGGGCGCGATGTCGCCGTCCATGGAGAACACCCCGTCGGTGATGATCATCCGCAGGCGGCAGCTCTGGGCCTCCTGCAGTTTCTCCTCCAGGTGGGACATGCTGTTGTGCTTGTAGTTGAACATCTGGGCCTTGCACAGCTTGAGGCCGTCCACGATGGAGGCGTGGACCAGCCGGTCCGAGATCATGGCGTCCTCCGGGGTCAGCACCACGTCGAACAGCCCGGCGTTGGCTTCCATGCAGGAGGGGAACAGGCAGGTGCCCTCCATCCCCAGGAACTCGCTCATCTTGATCTCCAGCTCGTTGTGGATGTCCTGGGTGCCGCAGATGAAGCGGACCGAGGACAGCCCGTAGCCCCGGGAATCCAGGGCCTCGTGGGCGGCCTTGACCACCTCGGGGTGGCTGGACAGGCCCAGATAATTGTTGGCGCAGAAGTTCAGCACCTGCTTGGGTTCGGCCCCCTTGGGGTATTCCACCTTGATGCTGGCGGCCTGGGGCGACTGGATGTATCGTTCTTCCTTGAAGATCCCCTTGTCCTTCATCCCCTGGAGCTCTCCGGAATAGAAATCCCTGGCTTTGGAACTGTAGGCCATCTTACCTCCCTTATGATCTGAATACTGAATATCGAATTCAGAATTTTGAATTAGTAATTTAATTTAGACCTTGGCTCCGAATTTCTTGATCAGCTCGATGATGTTGTTGACCGAGTCAAAGGCCTCGGGGGTGGCGTCCTCGTCCGGCAGCTTGATCTGGAATTTCTTCTCCAGGTAGGTCTTCAGGGAGACCATGGAGAACGAATCCACGATCCCGCTGGAGATCAGCTTGGTGTCCTCCTTGACCTCCTGGTCGGAATCCTCGTCCAGGTATTCTTTTTTGACGTATTCGATGATCATTTTCTTGATTTCGTCGGACATTGTAGTCTCCTTAGGTTATTTATTATATTCTTTGATTTGATCGTTTTGGTCTGTCATTCCCGCGCAGGCGGGAATCCATACTTTTTAACCTGGATCCCTGCTTTCGCAGGAATGACCCTGGCCTGAATTATTTTCGCGCTTTTTAGCGTGTTTCGCGGGAGGGTTTCCTTTGCCCACTAAAAGAACTAAAAAAGAACTAAAAATTCTAAAATAAATTTGAACCAAGAATTTTTCGTGTTCTTTAGTGTATTTCGTGGGGAAGGTTCCTAGTCGTTTTCCAGGGTCGAGATATCTCCGATCTCCTCGCCCCACTCCTTGGCCCGCAGCATCCGGCGCATGATCTTTCCGCTCCGGGTCTTGGGCATCGAGGCCATGAACTCTATCTCCTGTGGCATGGCCAGCGGCGACAGCTTCTTGCGGATGAAGTTCATGATGTCCATCTCCAGGTCGCTGGAAGGCTCGAAGCCCGGCTTGAGGGCGATGAAGGCCTTGACCACCTCCATGTTCAGGGGGTCGGGCTTGCCCACCGCGGCCGACTCGGCCACCGCCGGGTGCTCCAGCAATGCCGACTCGATCTCGAACGGACCCACCAGGTGGCCGGCGGTGTTGATGACATCGTCATCGCGGCCCACGAACCAGTAGTAACCGTCGGCATCTATGCTGGAGCGGTCGCCCGAGAGGTACCAGCCGTTCTTGAACTTGCCGTCGTAGGTCTCCTGGTTGTTCCAGTAGGCCCGCATCATGGAGGGCCAGCCGGGCCGGAAGGCTATCAGCCCCACGGTGCCGGGCTTGTCCACCGGCTCGAAGGTCTTGGGGTTGACCACGCTGGCGGTGATGCCGGGGAAGGGCTTGCCCATGGAGCCGGGCTTGACCTTCATCCCGGGATAGTTGCAGATCATCATGGCCCCGGTCTCGGTCTGCCAGAAGGTGTCGTAGAATGGCTGGCCGAAGGCTTTCTCCGACCAGATCACGGCCTCGGCGTTGAGCGGCTCGCCCACGCTGCACAGGTGGCGCAGGGAGGAGGTGTCGTGCTTTTTGACCGCCTCCACCCCTTCCTTCATCAGCATCCGGATGGCGGTGGGGGCCGAGTACCACATGGTGACCTTCATCCGCTCGATGAAGGCGTACCAGTTCTGGGCGCTGAAGCCGGCGTCCAGCACCACCTGGGTGACCCCGTTGGCCCAGGGCCCGATGATGCCGTAGGAGGTGCCGGTGACCCAGCCGGGATCGGCGGTGCACCAGTAGATGTCGTCGTCCTTAAGGTCCAGCACCCACTTGGCGGTGATGTACTGGGCCACCAGGGAATTGTGGACGTGCTGGGCCCCCTTGGGCTTTCCGGTGGTTCCCGAGGTATAGTGCAGCACCGACGGGGTCTCCCGCTCGACCTTGACAATGTCGAACTTTTCCACCCGGGGCAGCTTTTCCATGGCAAAGGCGGCCTCGCCGGCGTTGAGCGGCTTGTCATCGGCGTCAACGATGATGATGGTGGCCAGCTCCGGCAGGTCCTTGCGGATCCGGCGCACCTTGCCCGCATGTTTTCTGGTGGTCAGCACCGCCCTGGTCTTGGCGTCGTCCAGCCTGGTGATCAGCGATTCTTCGCCGAAGGCCGAGAACAGGGGCTGGGCTATGGCCCCCATCTTCAAGATCCCCAGGAAGCAGATATACAGTTCGGGGATCTTGTCCATGAACAGGCAGACCCGGTCGCCCGGCTTGACCCCCTGGTCCTGGAGGAATTTGGCGGTGGTGTTGCTGTAGGCCCGGATGTCGTCATAGGTGTACTTCTTGACTTCGCCGGTGAATCCCTCCCAGATCAGGGCCGGCTTTGAGCCCAGGCCCCTTTCGCAGATCCGGTCGCTGCAGTAATAACCGATGTTGTACTGCCCGTTCTTCCCGTACTCCAGCTCCTGTTCCGATATCTTCCAATCGAAATTTTTATAACGCTCCTCGTATGACCCTATGTTGCTCATGCCGATCTCTCCTACTTGTTTATATTTTCAATTATTACATAGGCTACTGCGTATTCACCGGTCTCCGATACCGAGACATGGATGGAATGGCCGCCTACATCCGGCAGGAATTCTAGCAGCCGGCCGGAGAGGCTCACCCGGATATCCTCTGTCACCCGGATATCATGCCAGTAAGACCCCCGGCTGAGGCCGCACCCCAGGGCTTTCAGGGTGGATTCCTTGACGGCGAACAGCGAGGCATAGAACAGGTCCCGGTTCATCTTGGGAGCGCGGGACAGTTCATCGGATGAGAGGAACTGAGCTAAAAATTCCTCCTTATCCTTGAGCTTTTTGAACCGTTCCACGGCCACGATGTCGGCCCCGATGCCAAGAACCATCTTACTCAAATCCTAAGCGAAATTCCAAGCCCTAAACAATGTCTAAATGCGAAGGGATAATTCCCAAAACTGTTTTGAGTTTGGGATCTCGGTATTTGCGCCTGTTTAGTATTTAGGGATTAGCCTTTAGATATCATTCCCCCTGCTCCTGGGGCGACTGTGGCCGGAAAAGTATAGCATCTGTGGATTTCAAAGTCAATGCGCATTTAACCTGCCACGCCAGACAGATAGAGTGACTACTGGGCACCAAACCACAGAAGCACTGAAAAAATGAATCCACGAAAATATCTAAATATTATCCCCTGTTACTTTTCGAAAATTCCGTGTTTCCGTGGTTAAGCGGCTTTCACCGGGCCCAGCGGCAGCACT
Organism: Candidatus Edwardsbacteria bacterium; assembly: GCA_031082425.1. Classification (NCBI taxonomy): domain Bacteria; phylum Candidatus Edwardsiibacteriota; species Candidatus Edwardsiibacteriota bacterium. Next base: position 119,713 of record JAVHLB010000004.1, read on the forward strand.
ACTTTCCCGTGCATCTCATTATAGACCTGGGCGATGGCGGCATACATGGCCGAAGCGCCGCAGATGATGCCTTCATATCCGGCGATCTTCATTATGCCTGCATTGCCGGTGGCCTTGCCGGCCGCCAGCAGGAAGAACAAGATGACCAGCGTTCCGAATACGAACTGCAGGGCCTTGTTCAGCCTTAAGGTGCCGATGAACAGCAGCAACGAAAAGAATCCCCAGACGAAGAGAAAGCTGGCCCACGAGGCCGGGGACGGGGCCTCGGTCCAACCCAGCTTGGGCATTACCATCAGGCCCACCAGGGTTATCCAGAAGGCGCCGTAGGAGGTGAAGGCCACCGTGCCGAAGGTGTTGCCCTTCTTCCATTCCATGATGCCGACTATCAGCTGAGTGATGCCGCCGTAGAACAGGCCCATGGCCAGAATGGCGCTGTCCAGGCCGAAGAACCCGGCATTGTGGAGGTTCAAAAGGATGGTGGTCATGCCGAAACCCATCAGGCCCAGCGGTGCGGGATTGGCGGTGGTATCCTGGATCTTGGTGGCGTTGTCCATTCAGTTTCTCCCAAGAAGTTTGGTTTTATGGTTTTATGTTGTCGGTGATTTTACCATTCGGGGACGCAGACTTCAACGTTGGCTCAGTCGAACGATAAACGCAGATCGTTATATTTTTAATTAAATTTTATCCTGTTGATCTGCGTGAATCCGCGTCCAAAATAAAGGGCTGCCTGGTTTTAAAAAACCCGCCGAACACGCGAAAATCATCGTTAAGATGAGAATGAATATACGGTTTTCGTGTATCAGGCGGATCAGATATATCCGTTAACGGCTATAATGATACCAAAAATCACCTGCTTTATGCAATACGAAAAGAACCTTTCTTTTGCATCGTTTTTATTTAGATGTGCCCCTGCCCGACCGGCAGATGACGCAGTTGCAGAATCCGTGATAGATGGCGCAGACACCGCCGAACAGGCAGAACAGCCCCCAGAACAGGGGCAGGCCCAGGATATGGGCCAGGTCCGGCTTGGCATGGGGCAGCAGGTAGATGCCGTAGGTGATCAGGAAGCATCCGCTGGTGACGATGATATGGCCCATTATGATCGTGGCCCTCCGCCCGCCCCGCCAGCCCAGGTAGACCAGGGAAAAACCGATGACCAGCGGGATGAACTTGGCCGGGTTCTCACTGGCGATGATGCCCCAGGCCCCGAAGGCGGCCAGCAGGATGCCCAGGGTAAAGCTTATCGGCGATTTGATCTTCATGATTATAAACCTTTATAATTATATAACATACGTTATGGTAACAAAATTTAATAACTGCTCAATAAGTGTAACAAAAAAGCGCCCTAAACTCACAGGACGCTTATGATTATTACATTATAGTAACCCCTTAAAAAGCAGCATCACCAATTATATCATCCAATATTTTATCTAATCCATATTGTTTTTCTTGTATAATAAGATATAAATTAGAAAAGGATTCGTACGCTTCCCTTGTTTTTATTTCACTTGTCTTATATGTTATAAAATCAATTGATTCCCAATCTCCCCCGTCTATCGCAGAAAGTTCATAGATATCAAATTCCCCTGGATAAAAATGCAAAATATAGTCGTTTGTTTGCTTAACGATGGACCAATAGTATTTACCATCGTATACAAAATAATATTCTTCTTGATTTATATTTGATTTTACAACCGTACCAATTTTATCGGGCCGTGATACCATAGCATTTATTGCAGTTATTATTTTACTCATGATCGCCTCCTACTAAATGACCTATATCGTCAATGGATATAAATTTTAATTGTTCCCGTATTTGTGATACTATTGCCCTTTTTTGCGGTTCGGTTATTTGTTTTTTCCCATTTATAATAGAGTTGATTTTTTTGATAATTTGAACAAATCGTTTATACAAATATGGATTACCATTTAATTGCCCAATAATTTCACTAAAAACATTTATTGCTTCTCTTTTACCAGAATCCTCATCAGCATTTATATCATTAAGGCGATCAAGTTTTCTATTTATTTCCAAGACCACTATCTGCGAAGAAAAATTTAATAAAACCTGAATTGCGGATTTAATAGTTTTTCTTTTTGTCCAAAAAATATAAATCCCGATCAGCGATATTATTATCGTAAATAGGTCAGATAGAAGTGTCGTATATTGTGAGACTGTATCCATCAATAAATTATAAATAGTTTGTATGTCTTGTACTGAATAATAGCAGATATAAATTCATTATGCAACAAAAAAGGCATAAAATTATTTATGCCTTTTTATACTTAATTACCTATTTTATCTCCATTCTCTTCCTGGCCGCCTCCAGCTCCTTGGGATCCGGGAACAGCACCGCCTTGCCGCACTGTCTTGGGTTTCCCATGGCCGCGTCAAAGCCCTTGGCATAGTCCTTGAGCTCGAACAGATGTGTGACGATGGGCTTGATGTCTATCCGCCCCGAGGCCAGGAAGTTCTTGACCCGGTACCAGGTGTCGAACATCTTGCGGCCGGAGATGCCGTTGATGGTGATGCCCCGGAACACGATGCCGTTGGTATAGTCCACCGGCAGCGGCGAGATGTTAGGCACCCCAAAGGCGCTGTAGCGGCCGCCCTTGCGGATCGCCTTCATCCCCTCCTCGATGGCCGAGGGCGCACCCACCATGTCCAGCACGATGTCGGTGCCGTAGCCTCCGGTGTGATCCCGGATGAACTCCAGTCTGTTGACGGTCTTGTCGCTGATGTTCAAAATATGGTCGGCTCCCATGATCTTGGCGATGTTCAGGGCGAACTCCGACATCCCGACCACAAAGATCTGGGTGAGCCCCGAGGCCCGGGCCAGTCCCACCGAGAACAGCGCGGTGGGGCCGTCCCCGAAGATGGCCACGCTCTTGCCGGCCACGTCGGCGGTCTCGCCCAGCAGGGCGTAGCAGGCGTTGCCCATCGGCTCCTGGACCGCGGCCAGCTCCGGCGGAATGCTCTTGTCGTTGACCCAGCAGACCGATTCCGGCAGGGAGAAGTACTCGGCAAAACAGCCGTTGTGGTCCACCCCCAGTATCTTCATCCGCTCGCCGATGTGCAGCTGACCCAGCATGGCCTGCAGGTCGCCGGGATCGTAGATGTGGGTCTCGGCCGAGATGTAATCACCCACCTTGATCCGCTTGCAGTGCGACCCCACCTCCACCACCTCGCCGGCCACCTCGTGGCCCAGGATCTGGGGAAGGTTTTTCGACCCGATCCGGTCCTGGGACCATTTGTTCCATTCGTAAATGTGGACGTCGGTGCCGCAGATGGAGGTGGCCAGAACCTTGACCTTCACCCAGTCGGGCTTCGGCTCCGGGATCTCGACCTCCTGCCACTCCGCCCCCAGCTGGGGCCTGGTCTTGACCACCGCCTTCATTTTTTGAGGCATGAAATGAACTCCTTGATTGTATATTTTATTGTTTTTGGTGGTCAGCTTATGCCGGAAAGGGTCCGGGCTATTTCCGAATCCACCGCTGCCTGGTCGGCACCCTGCTCCAAGGCCACCCGGGCATAATTCTGGGCCGCCTGCCGGGCCGATTCCATCTGGCCCAGACGGGAATAACATTCCATGAGATAGGCCCAGCTGTCCTTCAGTTCCAGTGGCAGGTTCCCGGCCTGGGCCAGTTCTATCCCCTTTTTGATATCGGCAATCCCTGCCAAGGTCCCGTCCCTGAAGACCCTGGTCCTGCCCAGACAACTGTAACCCCGGGAAAGAAAAGACGACTCTTTAATCTTTTGCGACAGTTCGATCAGCCTTAGTAAGCAGGCCTCGGCCCGATCGTATTCCCCGGCGGCAAAATGGAATAATCCTGCCTCGCCGTCCCGGTAGGCCCACAGGTGAGAATCAGTGATTTTACGTTCCTTCATGATCTGATCGGTCTGGCGGAGCTGCTCCCTGGCCCCGTTATAATCACGTTCATCGGTCAGGATCCCGACCTGCATCAACAGATTGTTGATTATGCCGCGGTAGTCCTGCACCACCTGACGCAAGGCCAGCGAACGGTTCAGCAAGTCCTTGGCCTGGGCGGTGTCCTTGAGAGCCAGCACTATCTGTCCCATGGAATACAGCACATGGGCGGTACGGAAGAGGTCGTTTTGCCGTTCGAAACATTCCAGGGCCTGCCGGTATAACTCAAGCGCCCTGGTGTAATTGCCCTGAATGTTATGGATATTTGCCAGATTATTCCGGACGATCCCCACCGATGTTTCCATTTCCATTTTTTGATATTGGTCCAGGGCCCGTAGGAACGAATGCTCGGCCATTTCAAAACTGCAGCACCGCAAGTGAATGTTTCCCGCTGTATTCCAGGCGCTGGCCAGAATTTCGGCGTGCTCCGCTCCGCCCTCCGATATTACCGCCCGGGTCAGTTCCAAACCTTCATCGAGTTTGCCCCAGAGATAGTAAAGAGATGCCTTTTCGGATAAGGCCCTATGTTTCAAATTTCCCTGCTCGAACCTTTCGGCCAGGCCTATTGCCCTGTCCAGCCGCGATTCCGCCTCCGGATAGTCAACCAAAAGTTTAAGGACCAAAGAGCTGTTTACCAATAGTTTTACTACTTCTTCGGCAGTTATTTTGATTCTGACTCGCATCTGCTTGATTGATATATGGCTCAGCAAATATCCCGGGAATCTATGATGACGGTCACCGGGCCGTCGTTGTTGATGCTGACCAGCATCCTGGCGCCGAACACCCCGGCCTGCACCTCTATACCGGAAGACTTAAAAGCATCAATAAGTCTTTGATAAAGCGATTGGGCTTTTTCCGGAGCGGCCGCATCGGTGAAGGAGGGGCGCCTGCCCTTTCGGCAGTCGGCATACAGAGTGAACTGGGAGACCAGCAGGATGCCTCCCCTGACATCCTGCAGGGAAAGGTTCATCTTTCCGGCATCATCCTCGAACACTCGAAGATTTACCGCCTTTTCGGCCAGCCTGGCGATGACCGTCCCGTCGTCCAGATGTGAAAATCCGGCCAGGATAACTAGACCCTGGCCGATCTTCCCGGTAAGATTATTTTCGACGGTTACCGAAGCCGAAGAAACGCGCTGTATGACCAGTCGCATGATTTCACAAACTTAAATATAAAAAATCAAATACAAAAACCCAAGTCAGTTGATAAAAGCCCACTACTTCTTGGAATTTTTCACCGGCTTCCTGGCGGCTGCTTTTTTAACGGCCTTTTTAACCTTCGCCTTTATTTTTCTGATGATCCTCGTGGCCGCTTTTTTCTTGGCAATGACCTTTTTAGCCGGCTTCTTTTTCACCTGAATCTTTTTGATCGTTTTGACCTTCTTGGGGGATGGCTTGGTTTTTTTGACCGCTGCTTTTTTATTTTTGGTCTTTGGTTTAAGATTTTTTGCAGAAGCCTTCTTTTTAATCTTTGATTTTTTATTTTCCTTCGGCTCGGCCTTCTTTGTAGCCACATAGGCCGTCCGGACCTCTTTGACCTCCGCCTCCGACAGGTGCGGCAGCACCGTGGCCACCACCTCCGGAAAATCTATGCCGTTGCGCTTTAAAGTCTCCAGGGTGGGGATCCCGTTGGAGGTCCAGCCCCGCCGCCGGTATACCGCATCCACCAGTTTTTGATAACGGTCCTCCCGGTATTTGCGGTGCAGGGCCATTTTCTCCTCGATGGACTTTCCGGCCGGATCTATGTTCATCCATTCCTTGACTTGCTTGTCGTAGCGTTCCTGGCGGGACTCATATTCCTCCCTGGTGACCGGACCCATGGCCCGGTAGGGCGGCTGGTCGTATTTCCGGGTTCCCTTGCCCATCCGCAGGTCGAACACCCGCTGGAACTGGTAGACCCGTTCCGACATCTTGATGATCTCCTCCTTGGTGATCTCCCGGCCGGTGACGCCCGAGAACAGGTCGACATAGTTCTGGACATGCTCCGGCACCTTGGCCGCGTCCATGGGGGCGTTCTTGGTGCGGTTGTCGCCCGGCTCGATGTCGTTCCAGGGCAGCTTGCACAGGCCGTTCAGCCCGAACCAGGTGCGGAACATGGGGAAATAATACAGGGCCTCGGCCTTGTCCTCGAAGCTGGGGATCTGGTTGTTGACCATGTCCATGAAGATCACCCAGGCCTCGTCGTGCTGGGGCCCCTTGTTGGTCAGGTAGTAGCCGCCCTGCTGGGCCAGCGATTCCTTGGACATGTATTCCGACTGCTCCAGCCCCTTGCCCTCCAGGCCGATGTCGTTGAGGAAGGCGTAGTCCCCCCAGCCCTGGTCGGAGAATATCTTCTTCATCCGCTGCACCCCCTGACCGGCGATCAGACCAAAGCCCTCGCCCCGGGCCATCTGGTGCATCAGCTCCAATTGGGATTCCCCCTTGCCCCAGCTCATGTCCAGCCCGCCGGTGCGTTCAGGCGTCAGGATGCCCCTCTGCCAGCACTCCATGATGAAGCCGGTGATGGTGCCGAAGCTGATGGTGTCGATGCCGTAGGTGTCGCAGTAGAAGTTGCATTCGATGACCCACAGAGGATCGAATATCCCGCAGTTGGAGCCGCAGCCGGCCGCGGTCTCGTATTCCGGCCCGTCCACCACCACCTTGTGTCCTTTATAGGGGCCGGTGCGCAGGGCGAACTCGTCCACCCCGTGGGCGCAGGCCATGGAACAGCCGTACCAGCAGCCATCCGGGATGCCCTGGGTGAACTGTTTGATCCACGTCGTCTTGTCTATGTTCTTGGTGTCGGGATGGCTGCCGTACTGGAAATTCATCACCGGCAGCAGGTCGTAGGCATCCATCACGCTGACGATGTTGGTGGTGCCCACCTTGCGCATGGTGCACATCTTGTCGTCGAAATCGTGCATCTCCTTGTGCAGTTTGACCCCGGCCCGCTGGATCCGCCCCAGGTCGGCCGGATGATTCATGTCGCCCTTGACCTGCGGCCCGTGAACGACCAGGGCCTTGAGACCTTTGTCGCGGAACACCGTGCCGATCCCTCCCCGTCCGGCCTGCTTCAGCCTGGTCACCTTGCGCCGCATGTCGTAATAGGAGAAGTTCAGGCAGCCGATCAGGCTGTGGGCCGCGGCGGCCCCGGCGCTGACCACCGAAACGTTGCGCAGGTCGGCCTCATCCGAGGCGTACTGGTGGGTGAACTGTTCGGCCGCCACGTGGGAGTCCAGGGATTCCCGGGGCGCGGTCTCGATGGTGACCTTTCCCTTGACCCCGTCGATGACCACGATCACGTCCTCTTTGGCCTTGCCCTGGATCTCCAGGGCGTCGAAGCCGGAGAACTTTAACAGCGGTCCGAAGTAGCCGCCCACGTTGGAATCGATGGGGATGTTGGTGATGGGCGACAGGGCCACCACCAGGGACTTGCCGGCCCCCGGGTACTGGGTGATGCCGCAGATCGGGCCGGGCGAGATGATGATGTCGTTCTCCGGGTCGTTCCACTTGGTGGTGGGCTTGATGGCGTCCCACAGGTATTTCAGGCCGAAGCCCCGCCCGCCGGTGAAGGTCTTTTTCATATCCTCGCCGATCTTCTTCTCGGTGAACTTCAAAGTGCTCAGATCGATGTGCAGGGAGCGGTTGTTGTAGCCCTTTTGCGGCAGGCTGGGGGTGAAAACATACTCGGCCAGCACTTTATGGGCTGCCTTCATCGTTTCGATGCCCTCGGTGTATCTGGTATATTCAAAGACCTTGTTCTCGTCCATGGTTCTCTCCTCGTTATCTGTTGGGGCAATTCATGAATTGCCCTTACTGGTTGTTGGGGCCGGTATACCGGCCCATACGCTACCGGACGGGGTATATCGCGTCCCTACCGTTCCGCTATCTCCAGCGCTTTCTCCGGGCAGGCCCTGGCGCAGATCCCGCAGGCCACGCACTTGAAGGGTTCCCGCTGATCGGGGTGGGTGCGCATGGACAGGGTGGGGCAGTAGCCCACGCACATCAGGCAGCCCACGCACAGCTTCTTGTCCAGCATCACCACGCCCTGGCTGTTGCGCTTGAGGGCCAGCACCGGGCAGACCGCAATGCACTCGCCGCACTGGTTGCAGACGTTGATCTCGAAGCCGCTGTCGGTCTGTTTGACCCTGATGGCCGATTTTCCCGGGTCCTCAACCTTGAAAAAGGCTTTGGAACAGGACTTTTCGCAGGCCTTGATCCCCTTGCACAGGGATGGATTGGTCTTCAGATACTTCATACCCGCATCCTTTATATTTTTAATGTTTTATTATTGGCCCGAGGGGTAATTTTAGCACCTATAAAAGTCAAAATCAAGGATAAAAAGGACAAATAAAAAAGGAGCGGCAACTCCGCTCCCTGAAATGACTTGCGCTTATGGCGTTTTTGCCGTATCCGGCAACTCTTCGGAGAAAATATAATACGCCGCTGTTGAGGTTATGGGAGCGAAGGCAAATGTGATTAGGGTTGGATTTTCATTGAATCTGGAACTATTAGAAAATAACACTGTGGGCCCAGCCACTGTCAATACCGGTAAAACCGTTCCTGCCAAAGCATGCCAATATGAGCCTTTTCTATACTTTCTGCCAATTATGTATGTGCCCATACTGCATCCGAAAATGGCACCAGATCCGCCGCCAACAATAACAGCACCTATAGGATCCCCCAATAAGCACCATCCAATACCCAGACCTGCAAGAAATCCGCCGCCACTACATAATGCACTACTAAGTGTGGTTTTAAAGATCGATGACTTTTTAGGTTGACTTTTTCTATGTGCCGGATTTTCGCTGTTAAACATTTTGCTTGGGCTAATCTGCGAATCAATGGCCGTATCCGTCTGGGCATACTGCCGGCTGAACAGCTCGGCATTTCTCAAGGTGGTCACCGGCTGGGTAAATGCGACTGTTGCAAAAGTTGACAAACCAAATAGCAATAAATATCTTCCCATTAAATTCATCCACTATTTTTGTTTTGCCGTATCCGGCAATTCTTCGGAGAAAATATAATAAGCCGCTGTAACCGACAAGGGCGCCAGGGCATACGGCAATGCAGCTAAAGTTGCCGATCTTTTCGAACTGTATAAATCCTTTGCAATTTGCCCGGCTATCATGTTATGGATAAAAGTTGCTCCCAAGGCAACCCAAAAAGATCCTTTTTTATACTTGCGGCCCGAAAGGTGTACACCATAGCTACAGCCCAAAGCGCCGCCCGTTAATAGTCCTATGCCGGTAAAGGCGGCCGTTGCTAAGCCGTAAAATTCCTCTCCGGGTTCCATCTCCAAAGCTCTCCCGATCCCATATCCTATAGTGCCAAAGGCTGTTGCCCCTATAGCCATGCCCGCATATCCGCTCCCGATGGTCCTAAGCCTGCCCCTTGGTACGCCTTTGTTTTCTTTTGCTACAAATGAAAAATTACTGTTATCCATCGAGATATTGTGAATTGCAGGATCTGTCTGGGCATACTGCCGGCTGAACAGCTCGGCATTTCTCAAGGTGGTCACCGGCTGGGCCTGGGCGGGCAGTGAGACAACTGCGAAAAGCAAGCCGCATAAAACGGAAACCGATATTCTCATGGATTCATCCTCAGGATCATTTTATAGTTTACATGATATTACAGCACTATATTGCTTGTCAATAAAATAATCTGTGCCCCTGCCTTGCCGGGGCTTAAAATGCTTGCCATAACAATGCCGTTTCGTGTATAATTAAACGTCACTAAAATTACTCAAGGAAGCAAAATGGATATATTCAAAAAATGTTACGATTTTAAAGAGGCCCAGCTGGCCCGCCAGGCCGGGCTGTACCCTTATTTCCACCCCCTGTCCTCGGCCCAGGAGCCGGAGGTGATAATAGACGGCCAGAAGATGATTATGATCGGCTCCAACAACTATCTGGGACTGACCACTCATCCCCGGGTCAAGGAGGCGGCCATCAGGGCCATCGAAAAATTCGGCACCGGCTGCACCGGCTCCCGGTTTTTGACCGGCACCCTGGACATGCACAATGAGCTGGAGGCCAAGCTGGCCAAATTCCTCAATAAGCCGGCGGCCCTGGTGTTCTCCACCGGCATGCAGACCAACCTGGGCGTCATCTCCTGCCTGGGCACCAAGGATGACATTCTGATCACCGACAAGTTCGACCATGCCTCAATATTGGACGGCTGCCGGCTATCATACTCCATGATGCGCCGCTTCCAGCACAACGATATGGAGAGCCTGGAAAGACTGCTGAAAGGGCTGGACCATCATAAGGGCAAGATGATCATCGTGGACGGCATCTACAGCATGGAGGGCGACATCGCCAACCTGCCGGAGCTGGTCCGCCTGGGCAAGAAATACAACGCCCGGGTGCTGGTGGACGACGCCCACGGCCTGGGAGTGCTGGGAAAGCACGGCCGGGGCACCGCCGAGCATTTCGGCCTGGAGAAAGAGACCGATCTGATGATGGGCACTTTCTCCAAGAGTTTTGCCGCCATCGGCGGAGTGGTGGCCGGCGATTTCGAGGTGGTGGATTACGTCAAGCATTTCGCCCGCAGCATGATCTTCTCGGCCGCCCTGCCGCCGGCGTTGACCGCCGCCGTCTCGGCCGCAGTGGACGTTTTGCAGGACGAGCCGGAGCTGCTGACCAAACTGTGGCGCAACGCCGACAGGATGCTGGCCGGCTTCAAGGAGATGGGCTACGACACCGGGGTGGCCTGCACCCCCATCATCCCGCTGATGATCGGTTCGCGCGAGAAGGCCTTCGCCCTGTGGAAGCACCTGATGGCTCACGGCGTCTTCGCCAATCCGGTGATGTCCCCGGCGGTGCCCGAAGGCCGGGAGATGATCCGCACCAGTTTTTCGGCCGCCCACACCGAGGCCCAGCTGGACAAGGTGCTGGAGGAGTTCCGCACCGCCGGCAAGGAACTGGGTCTGATCTGAATATCTCTTGGTTATTTTGGAGGGCGCCCTGGCGCCCTCTTTTGCTTTAGGCTTGACAAACAAAACTATTTTTGTTAATATCCCAATTGACATTATCATCAAGAGAGGTGGAGGGACAGGCCCGGTGAAGCCTCAGCAACCTGCGGATGAAAGATTCCACAAGGTGCTAATTCCTGGAGTGATGCACAATCACTGAAGATGAAACAGAGGTTTAAAGACCCTTTTCTGAAGTGCATTCGCTCCAGAAAAGGGTTTTTGTTTTAAGGCATCCAGATTGCCTTCTTGAGTCCATCGAATGAAACTCATCGTTGTGTAACTCCCGGCGGGCTCCGAATAAAAATCCAACCCCGGTCTTTGTTGCGTTGTCTGGATGCCAGATTGGGAAAGTCTGATAGTTCTGCGGCCAGCTCCAGGGTCGCATCAGCGCTGTTGCTTGGCAAAAGCTGCCGTGAAAAATGTTTTGCCTGCGAGTGCCCTGTTTCGTGGTCAAGACATTTAGGCAGCAGGATATCATAAACTTCCGGGCAACGGTGCAGCGACAGTTCTTCCGCCACCGCAGGTAAATCCATATAGGCGGATCCGCCTTTGGCGTGACTTTGTAGCTTTCTCTTCAAAGAGAAAGCGGGGGAAAGGCTAACGTGACTTACCGGGCCAACATACTTTGGAAACAATATACAGATCAACCTACGCATTTCTTTAAAATCAGAATATTCACTACTAATAAGAGAACTTACATGCACGTAACCCAGCATCTGGAACAGCGAAAGAAGACCCTGGTCTCACTGGAGATCACCCCGCCCGAGAAGGGCCACAGCATCCAGGTGATCTACGATGCCATCGACCGGCTGATGCCCTACAACCCCTCCTTCATCAATGTCACCTACCACCAGCAGCGGATCGTCTACGAGGAGGTGAACGGCGTCATCGTCAAGATACCCAAACGCAAGAAGCCCGGCACGGTGGGCATCTGCACCGCCCTGGCCAACCGCTACCGGGTGGAGACGGTGCCCCACCTGATCTGCGGGGGATTCAACCGTTACGAGACCGAGGATGCCTTGATCGACCTGCAGTACCTGGGCTTCGAGAACCTGTTCGTCATCCGGGGCGACCCCCCGCCCGATTACAAGGGCTTTCTCCCTGAGCCTGAGGGGCACCACCATGCCTGCCAGCTGGTGGAGCAGATTTCGCAGCTGAACCGGGGCCAGTATCTGGAGAACCTGGACGACGCCATCCCCACCAATTTCTGCGTGGGCGTGGCCGGGTATCCCGAAAAGCATTACGAGGCCCCCAACCTGGCCGATGACATCCGGAACCTCAGGGCCAAGGTGGACAAGGGCGCTTCGTATATATTGACCCAGATGGTGTTCTCGGCCGACCTCTTCGAGTCGTTCGTCAAAAAGGCCCGGGAGGCCGGCATAACCGTGCCCATCATCCCCGGCATCAAGGTGATGGTCAACCGGGACCAGCTGACCAGCATCCCCAGGGATTTCTACGTCTCCTTGCCGGAAAAACTGGTGGACACCATCAAGCAACATGACGACAAGGCCGCGGCCCGCCAGGCCGGGATCGATTTCACCGCCCGGCTCTGCCAGGACCTGATCGATCTGGATGTCCCCTGCCTTCACTTTTACACCCTGGGCAAGACCTCCGCCACCGCCGAGGTGATGAAACAGCTCAAGGAGAAAGGCCTGATATGAGCGCCCACCCGGACATTCTGCAACAGGCCCAACAGCGGATATTGATATTCGACGGAGCCATGGGAACCTATCTCAAGGAGCTGGGGATTACTGCAGATGATTATAATGATCATCCCGGCTGCAACGAATATCTGGCGGTCAGCCGGCCCGACCTGATAAGCCGGGTCCACCGTGATTACCTGTCAGCCGGAGCCGATATCATTGAGACGGATACTTTCGGCGGGGCTCCGCATATCCTGGCCGAGCACGGCCTGGCAGAACAGGCATTCGACATGAACAAAACAGCCGCTTCACTGGCCCGCCGGGCCGCCGACGAATTCTCCGGACCCCAGAAGCCAAGATTCGTGGCCGGCTCGATGGGGCCGGGTTCCAAGATCCCCAGCCTGGGTCAGGTCGGTTTTGATGGCCTGAAGAAAAGCTATGCTATCCAGGCCGAAGGCCTGCTGGCCGGGGGAGTTGATTGTTTTCTGGTGGAGACCTGCCAGGACATCCTCCAGGCCAAGGCCGCAGTTGCCGCGACCAGAGAGGTCCAGGCAAAAATATCTTTGACAAAACCGGTCCTGGTCCAGTTCACCATCGACCAGAGCGGACGCACCCTTACCGGCAGCGATATTTCAGCCCTTATGGCTTCGATGGAGAACTGGGAGATCGATGCCATCGGGCTCAACTGCAGCCTGGGGCCCGAAGGACTGGCCGAGGCGGTCTATTATCTGGGCCATAACTCGTCGAAGCTGCTCTCACTGGCTCCCAATGCCGGTCTGCCCAGGATGAAGAACGGGCAATTGTATTATGACCTGGGGCCGGAGCAGTTCACCCGCAGCATGGAGGACTTCGCCCGGAACCCTGGTTTGAATTTCGCCGGGGGCTGCTGCGGCACCGGTCCCAAACATATAAAATTGCTGGCCGAAAGGCTCAAGGATATCTCTCCCCGCCGGCCGGCAAAAATGGCCGCCCGCCTCTCCTCGCTATATCAGTCGCAGGAGATCGCGGTGTTCCCCAAGCCCCTGCTGATCGGCGAACGCACCAATGCCTCGGGGAGCAAGGTCTTCCGCGAACTTTTGGAGAAGAATGATTTTCAGGGGATGACGGACTTGGCCTGCTCGCAGGAGCATGAAGGGGCCCATGCTATAGACCTTTCGCTGGCCCGGCCCGGCCGGGATGAGGCTGACGATTACCGCCGCCTGGGCCCTCTGCTGAACACCCGCTGCCGCCTGCCGGTGATGATCGACTCCACCGACCCTGAAGCCGTAGAGGCAGCCTTGAAGAATCTCTCCGGGCGCTCCATCATAAACTCTGTCAATCTGGAGGACGGCGGGGCCAAGGCCCGAAAGATCCTGGCCCTGTGCCGGCGATACGGGGCCGCCTTGGTCTGCCTGACCATCGACGAAAAAGGCATGGCCCATACCGCCGCCCGGAAAGTGGCCATAGCCAGGCGGCTGGCCTCCCTATCCCTGAAGCATGGCCTTTTCCACCAGGATCTTTTCTTCGATACCCTTACCTTTACCCTGGGCAGCGGCGACCGGTCGCTCAGCCGGGCCGGGCTGGAATCGCTGGAGGCCATCGCAGAACTGAAAAGAATCTTCCCCGACTCCTTCACCGTCCTGGGTGTCAGCAATATCTCCTATGGGCTGCCCCCGGAGGCCCGGAAAGCCCTTAATTCGGTATTCCTGCAAAGGGCCATAACCGCCGGGCTGGATGCCGCCATTATCCATCCGGGGAAAATAATGCCCCTTAATCGGATCCCCCGCCAAGCGGTGGAGTTATGCGACGACCTTATCTTTGACCGCCGCACAGGACAATCAATCCCGCTGGAACAGATGTTGAACTATTTTTCCGGCAAGCCTGAATCGATGAAGCCCAAAACAAAACCCCGGAAATTGACGCCCCGGAAACAGCTTCAGCAAAATATTATCAGGGGCGAAGAAAGGGACCTCGAGGATGATATCAGCTTTCTGCTGAAGGATCACGATCCGGTGATGATCATCGACCGGATATTGCTGCCGGCCATGGACCGGGTGGGAAAGCTTTTCGGCCGCGGCGAGCTGCAGCTGCCTTTTGTGCTGCGATCGGCCGAAGTGATGCAGAAAGCGGTGGATATCCTTAAGCCCCATCTCAAGGGTCGCAAAACATCCCGCACCGGGACCATTGTGATCGCTACGGTCCGGGGCGACATCCATGACATCGGCAAGAACCTGGCGGGCTTGATCCTGGCCGCCAACGGCTATAAAGTGGTCGACCTGGGCGTCAGGCAGACGGCCGAGGACATTCTTTTGGCGGTCAGGAGGCATAAGCCGATGGCCATTGGCCTTTCCGGTCTGCTGGTGGAATCGGCCCGGGCCATGTCGGAATATCTGGAGGTCTTCTCCGGGTCCGGATTGACCATTCCGGTGCTGTGCGGCGGAGCGGCATTGAATGAGTCTTTCGTAAAGAAAGAGCTTCAGCCCCGCTATCAGGGCAAGGTTTTCTTTGCCGGGGACGCCATGGCCGGCCTTAAGATAGTGCAATCGCTGGATAAAGAACAGGCCGGCAGCAACGAAATATCCAAAACCAAATCCCGAAGGATGCCAAAAGACAGTATAACGGTGGTCAAAAGGATCCCCCTGGCCGAACTGCTGGGTCTGTTGGATAAAAAAACGTTATTCGAAAAACGCTGGCAGATGGTGTCAAAGATGTCCCGTGACAAAAAAAAGGAGCTACAGCTTGTCGAAGCCCAAAAAAACTTTGACCTTCTGGTTAATGGCTGCTTGCGGGGAGAAATCTTTGAACCCAAGATGATTTACGGTGTTTTTAAGGCTAAGTGGGACAAGCCGGTTATAAAATTACAGTTTCTAAAAGGGGCAAAACCCCTGGAACTGATTTTCTCGGCCAAATTTGCAGACAGAATGATGGGAAATAACAATGGCCGGGATTTCACAGTGGGATTGCAGGTGGTTACCCTGGGAAATAAGCTCAAAAGGGAATTTGCCCGGCTGAAAAAACAAAATAAGATCCGGGAACAGTTTTTGTTGTACGGCCTGTCGGCCGAACTGACCGAGGCCCTGGCCAAATGGGCCCAGGAAAAGACTCAGAGGGCGATGGGGCTTGCTGGATCCAAAAGACTCAGCCCCGGCTATCCGGTATGGCCGTCCCTTTCGGAACAGAAAAAGGTATTTCGTCTGTTAAAACCCCAACGGATCGGCATCAGGCTTTCCCCCGCCTGGCAGATGGATCCGGAATTCTCCACCAGCGCCATGGTGATAAAATAGCTTGCATCTGCCTTTTTTTAGGGGTAAAATGTCTGCAAATATTAGAAAGGACTTTTATGAGCATTACGGCATCCTCCGATCAAGCCATCACAGCCCTTAACAAGGCCATCAAGGGCGAGAAGACCGGGCTGGAAAGCTATTTGAAATTCGCCCGCAGCACCAGGTCGCAGTCGGGCAAGGATATGTTCATACGCCTGGCCCAGGACGAATTCGGGCACATGGAGCTTCTGGAGAAGGAGCGAAACCGTCTTCAACAGGGTAAAAAATGGATGGGCATCGATATCGCCCCCTCCGACATCGAGGAGGTGGTCCCCAAGCTTTCCTCCCAGCAGGACAGAATCAAGGCCGAACAGGGCACCTCGGATGATCTCACCGCCCTGAATATCGCATTGGACCTGGAACGCAAGGCAGCCGATTTTTACATGCGCCAGGGCAATAGGGAGACCGATGTCACCGCCAAGCAGATATTTTTCCGGCTGGCCGAGATGGAGGAATCCCATTACAATCTGATCCAGGCCGAGATCGACAGCATCAATGACATAGGTTTCTGGTTCGGGGTCAGGGAATTCTCTTTGGAATCAAATTAAACCATAAGGAGCACCATCATGGACCAGACCATCGAAATGCTCAAACTGGCCATCCTGGCCGAACAGGACGGTTATCATCACTATCTGACCGCTTCGGCCATCACCACCGACAAAAAAGCCCAAGAGGTTTTCAAAGCTTTGGCCCGGGACGAGGAACTGCACCGCAAGACCCTGCTGGACGGGATCGCCTCCTACGGCCGGGACAAGAAATGGAGCTTGGCCGCTATAGACGGCAGATCGAAGGTATCCGCCGCCGGACCCAGCCCCATATTTTCGGCGGATTTCGTCAAGCGCATCAAGGACAAGCATTATGAGATGTCGGCCCTGTCCATCGGAATACTGCTGGAGCAGAATTCTATAGATTTTTATTCCAAGATGAAAAGCAGGGCCAAAAATGCCAAGCTTAAAACCCTGCTGTCCGTTCTGATAGCCTGGGAGAAAAAACACCTGGAGGCGCTGGTCAAGCAACAGAAGTTATTTATGAGCGCCTACTGGGAAGAGGCCCGTTTCCAGCCGTTTTAGGCTAAAATATCACAAGCCCGGATCCTGCGATCCGGGCTTTTCTGTTGGGCGGTGATCTTAAAATTTTATGATCCTGGCAAAAGATTCTGCCTCCAGGCTGGCGCCGCCCACCAGGGCTCCGTCGATATCATCCTGGGCCATCAGTTCGGCTGTGTTGTCCGGCTTGACGCTGCCGCCGTATTGTATCCTTATCTGCTCGGCTATTTCGCTTCCCCACAGCCCGGCCAGCAGGTCGCGGATATACCGGTGAGCCTCCTGGGCCTGCTCCTTGGTTGCCGTGACCCCGGTGCCGATGGCCCACACCGGCTCGTAGGCCATGACCAGCCTTTCCGGGTCGGTTGCTGATATCTCCTGCAGGCCGTGCAGCACCTGGCGTTTCAGCACATCGAAGGTTTGTTCCTTCTGGCGCTCCTGCAGGGTCTCCCCGATGCAGAAGATGGGGATCAGCCCTGAGGATAGGACTTTTTTGATCTTCTTGTTGATCAGGGCATCATCCTCGGCAAAATACTGCCGCCTCTCGGAATGCCCTATGATCACAAATTTGCATCCGGCATCGATAAGAAAGGCCGTGGATATCTCGCCGGTAAAGGCGCCTTTATCCTCGAAATGGCAGTTCTGGGCGCCCAATTCAACATTAGATCCTTTTATTGCTTCAGCCACAGCCACCAAGGCCGTAAAAGGCGGACACAGCACTATTTGAACCTTTTCAACCTTTTGAGCCTTTTGAACAATGCCTTCCGCCAAAGCTTTGGCCTCGGACATATTTTTGTGCATTTTCCAGTTTCCGGCAATTATGGGTTTGCGCATTCTATCTCCTTTTATGATCAAATCCCTTGATGTTATTTATCAGTCAGCGCCGCCACCCCGGGCAGTACTTTCCCCTCCAAAAACTCCAACGACGCCCCGCCCCCGGTGGAGATATGCGATATCTTTTCGGCCACCCCGGAAAGATGCACCGCCGAGGCGGAATCCCCCCCGCCGATGATGGACTTGGCCCCCGATGCCGCCACGGCTTTGGCCACTTCGAAGGTTCCCTTGGCGTATTCCGGGGTCTCGAAGATGCCCATCGGTCCGTTCCAGACTATGGTCCTAGCCCCGGAGATGGCCTTATTGTACTCGATGATCGTCCGGGGGCCGATGTCCACACCGGCCAGGCCCCGGGGGATTTCTGCGACCTCTTTGGGATTGACGAAGGTGAAGGTCGGCTTTCCTTTCTTATCCGGTTGGCCTTCTTTTTTCTCGGCTGCAATGTGGTCTATCGGCAGTAGGAATCTGATCTTTTGGGATTTTTGCAGGATATCCTTGGCCATATCCAGTTTGTCCTTCTCGACCAGGGAGGAGCCGACCTCCTTGCCCTGGGCCAGCAGGAATGTGTAGGCCATGGCCCCGCCGATCAGAACGGCATCGGCCTTGTTCAACAGGTTCTCTATCACCGCTATTTTATCGGATACCTTGGCCCCGCCCAGGATGGCCACAAAGGGATGCTCCGGGCTTTCCAGGGCGGCCGACAGATAATCTATCTCCTTCTCCATCAGGAAGCCGGCGGTGTTCTGCTTGAAATATTTCGTCACTCCCTCGGTGGAGGCGTGGGCCCGGTGGGCAGTGCCGAAGGCATCGTTGACATATATTTCCCCCAGTTCCGCCAGCTGTTTGGCAAAAGCCGGATCGTTCTTCTCCTCTTCGGCATGGAAGCGCAGGTTCTCCAGCAAAAGGACCCCGCCCTCCTTCAGTTCCTGGGACAGTTTCAGTATCTCGGGACCGATGCAGTCAGCGGCGAACTTGACAGGTTTCTTCAGCAGTTCCGCCAGCTTGTCTGCCACCGGTTTCAGGGTGAACTGCATATTCACCTGACCCTCGGGGCGGCCCAGGTGGGACATCAGCACCACTTTGGCCCCATGGTCTAAGAGATAGTTGATGGTGGGCAGGGCCCCCACCATCCGGGAGTCGTCCTTGATGGCCCCGGTCTTCTTGTCCTGGGGAACGTTGAAATCCACCCGGACCAGCACCCGTTTGCCTTTCAGATCGAGATCGCGGATATTGAGTTTTTTCATGGAAATCCTCCTCTGCGGCAATTTGAGATTCAATATTTGATATTTTCAATTTTCACAGGAACGGGTTCTCTTTCCGCTCTTGCCCAATGGTGGTCCTGGGCCCGTGGCCCGGTCGGACGACAGTTTCATCGGGCAGCTTTAAAAGCTTTTCTTTGATTGAACGGATGATGGCCTTTTCGTCTCCGCCCGGCAGATCGGTCCGTCCCACCGATCCCGCAAACAGGGTGTCGCCGGAGAAAAGCGTGCCATCAACATAAAGACAAATACATCCTGGCGTATGGCCGGGAGTATGGATCACCCTTATCGATAGCTTTCCTAGCTGCATAATTTGGCCGTCCTCCAACTGCCGGTCGGCCGGCGGAGAGACGACCTCTTTCCCGAACATGAACGAGCCGTTCATGGTGCCCGATCCAATCATGTCGGCATCACCGGAGTGAATGAGCAGTTCGGCTCCGGTGGCCTTTTTGATCGGTTCGTTGCCGGCTATGTGGTCGATATGGCCGTGAGTGTTCAGGATATATCGGGGTTTCAGGTCATGCTGGCCGATAAGCCCCAGGATGGTCCTTGCTTCGCCCGGGTTGAAAGCGCCGGGATCTATTATCATCACTTCCCCGGTTTCCGAGCAGGCCAGCAGATAGCAATTGGTGTCCACCAGACCCTTGGCCACCACGGTCTGATATATCATGGGTTTGTTTGGATCGGTCAATTTATCACTTCCCCTGGGCCTGAACCCTGAGCTGAAAATCCTTCCAATTAGCCACCAGGCTGCCCTTCATATAAAGATTGATGACCATATATTTGTCGTTTAGATCGGCATAATACAAGTGGGTCATCTTCTGGATGAAAGTGACCGCCTCCTGGAACATTGCCGGCAGATCGTCCTGGGGGTAGGTGAACTTTCCCGCACCCAGGTAGCTGGCCTTGTCCTTTTCCTGAAGTTCCAGGTAGCAGTTCAGCACCAGGCTGTCCGGCCAGGCCAGCGCCGTTATGGAGCTGCTGATCAGTTTTCCGCTGATACCCTGGGCCCGGCTGTTGTAGGCGGTCATTTTTAATGCGATCAGGTCGGCCACCGTGAATACCGCCTGCTTGTCGTATGAATCGGGAAGATATTTATAAAGGCCCTGGGACGATGTTTCCTCGGCAGCCGCCTGGTCCTTTTCCTTGTCGCTCTTTTTATCGGCCGGCAGGGAGGAAGCCAGCAGCAAGGTAATGAACAGCGCTAATGATAGGCGTCTTTTCATCTTTTTCTCCTTAGTGTATGTTCAATCCAGAATGGAGTCGGGAAGTTTGTCGTCCCGCTTTATCCGCTCCGCCATGCTGTCGCTTATTTTTTTACGCAGTTCCATTATCGGGACGTATTTCTTGAAATTGATGCGATCGGGGCCCACCATCTCCTCGTCCATCAGCATCTTTTTCAGGGATTCGTACAAGGCCCGGATCTCACCGTGTTTCTTTCCTTGGAGCCGCTTCAGCTGGCGGGCCAGAGCCTCCTTCTGCATTTGGTCAGGGGCCTGGTTTATCCTTTTCTTCAGATCCTGCTCATCCAGCACGTATTTCATGGCCAGCGGCTGGGCCACGGCTTTCTTGACAGCCACCAGAACGGGATCAACCATTCCTTTGTCTCCCTCCGTCCTTGGGTCTGATGGCTGGGGTTCGTCACAGGTGGCATTCACCTCGTAAGCCCTTTCGTGGGCTATCTTCATGGAATCTTTCATCAACTGGACTATCTGGGGGTCGATGGATTGGATCTCCATCAGCTGTTCCGCCTTAAGGTCGTGCAGCCAGAATTGGACCGTCTGGATGGCCGAGTTGCGCACCGCCTCAAGGTAGATCTGGACGCTCAGGGGG
Organism: Candidatus Edwardsbacteria bacterium; assembly: GCA_031082425.1. Classification (NCBI taxonomy): domain Bacteria; phylum Candidatus Edwardsiibacteriota; species Candidatus Edwardsiibacteriota bacterium. Next base: position 140,510 of record JAVHLB010000004.1, read on the forward strand.
TTCATATTAAGGTATTGAAGGACCGATTCGTCGGTCGGCGTTTCCTTGCGATCCAGTCCGGTATATACTCCGGAGGTGATCTCGAACCCCTGCCCCAGGCAGATGTAATCCTTGGTGTCGTTGAAAAAAAGCCGGCCCATAAAATATTTGGTCTCGTCGGCCGGCCGGTATTTGACCAGCACATGGGTGCCCTCCAGCAGGCCGGATTGCCCGTCCTTTATTTTCAGCACCTGGCGCAGGTCGAAATAACGATCGTTGCCATCGGAGTCCTTGAGCTTGGGAAGCAGCTTGGCCAGCTCCTGTTTTTGCTCCCTGCTCAGCTGGCTGAGGTTCTCCGAGGGGCGGTACCTCATGGCCCGGCGGTTGACCTCGTCGTATTCCGTCTTCAGCCGTTCCATCTCCTCGGAATGCTGGGCGATGGAGATGCTGTCCTGCAGCAGCGCCTCCAACTGGTCCACCGTCTGCTCCAGGTCTTTCTTCTCGTTTTCGATGGCCAGGATGGTCTCCTCGGCCATCTTCATGGCTTCCTCGCGGGCCTGGCTGACCTGCTGCTGGTTCTTCTCCTCGCTGACTCCGTTGTTCTTCACCTCCAAAATCTTGGCGGTGAGCAGACCGATCTTGTTCCTCTCGGACTCGTAAAGGTCCTTAAGCCTGGCTATGGCGACAGTATGGTCGCGCCTTTCCTTTTCCAGCTTCATCAGCCGCTGGGCATACACTTTGTTGGCCACGGTGATGGCCCGCTCCTTGTCGCCGCTGAAGGCGGTGGGGGCGTAATAGACCAGGGTGTCGGTCTTATACTGGCCGGCCAGTTCGATCTTGTCGCCCACCAGGTTGGCCACCACCTCGGAGATGTCTACCATCAGAGCCTCCTTGGCGCTCATGGTCATCTGTGGGCTGCCCCCGAACATCTTCATAACGGTTTTTTCCTTGTCGCGCAGATCCTCTATGGTCAGGATTATGCTCGGTTCCATCACTTTGCCGTCAGGCATTATTACCATTATCTTTCCCTGGGGGGTCTGTTTCTTCCCTGCGGTCATATCAGCTGTTTTTTGGTTAAAGGTTCAGATATAATGTGTTAATTTAACATAAAACGTTATCAGATTTCAACCACTATATACCAGTAAAGTCGCCGTCGGGATTTTCTTGCTTTGTCGGTCGGCCGCCCATTCGCCGGGCAGGTGAAGGATGGGACATGCGTCGCGCCGATGTCCGGTGCAGTTCTAGTAAAAAGGCTCCATCGGGCAAGTTGAGGGTCAGCCAGCACCGGGTCGCCGGCTGTGTCCACGAGCGAATCAGCGATACCAGCTGCCCCGTAAAGTTAAGCCTGAAATTGTGATGCATCAAGGAAGGATCGGTGGTTTTAATATCCGTCGTTTTTGCTTAAGGTTGACAAACTGATGTTTGGTTGTTATCATTGTCCAGATCCAACAGACCAAAAACAAAGGAACTCCATGCCAAAAAAAATCATTCTAATATTGCCCCTGATGCTATTGGCCGCCGGATACTGTCTGGCCCAAACTAACTGCCCCTTCGGCCTGACCGACGATCCCGCTCCGGGCCAGTGCAGCCGCTATGTTGACGGCAATGGGGACAGCCTCTGCGATCTGTCCCAGGACCTTACTCAATCGGGCGGAGCCTCGGCCGGGGAACCGGGAGATGCTGTCCAAAATGAAAACCCCGGGCCGGCTGAAGAATCGACCGATAGCGATCAAACCGAACAGGGATCGGGATTGGAGGTTGTTCCACAGCCGGATCCCCAGAATATTCCCGAGATCGCTCCGGAGGAACAGCCGGAAACAATAGCCATCGAACCGGCCGAAGGGAAATCCCTGAAATTAAACCGCCCCAATTATCACCCATGGCTTCTGCTGTTTATGGTCTCAGTATTAGCTGGTGCCGGGGAGGTATGGCAGCGACGGGACCCCAAAAAGATCATTATGATCCAGACCGTCTGGAATTGGCTGCTGCTGGCCAGTTTTTTTGCCGGTTCGCTGACCGGGCTGTATTTTATCCTGCCGCTGGAATCCCGGCCCGTCATCACCTTCAATTTGTCCTACTGGCATAGCGTCACCGGATTGATATTCATTTACATCGGCCTATACCATGCCATCCGCCGGGCCGCCTGCCTCGTCCGAGGGGCCAAGACCTGTACAAGAAAAACACCCTGTTGCTGAGCTAAGGCAACGGCGGCACCACCCTCTTTCCCTTGGCCTTGCCGGGGGAGTTGTCAAACACCTCTATCACATGGTAGACCGCCACGATTGATTTCCTGGGGGCCGCCCCGTGGAAATAATCATGGATGCCGTTTACGTAGTCCGCCATCTGCCTCTGATATCCGGAGAGCTCCGGATCATTGGGATCGATCAGCTGGGCTATGGCCCGGACCTCGAAAGAGGGAATATCCAGAAATACGATGGATACCGCCGGATCGGTCATCTGGTTCAAAAAGGTATGGGTGGCAAAATCCGGCTTGGCATACAGTTCCAAAGAGACCTGCTTGGTATCATCCAGCAGGTCCTTCCTCTGGCCATAGAGATTCATCAGCCAGCTCAGTTTATAGTTCATTGAGGAATCCGCCGAAGATTGAAGCTCATCCAGCAGCCCGCCAATGGCCTCCGGTTTGGGAAGAAAGCCCATCCCCTTTACCGCATTGTTGATGATGATCCGGCTGTCCCCGCGGCCGGCTCCGTGACTGGCCACCATTCCGCTGTGCGGCCCGGCAAAACCCGGCATCTCCCGTTTTTTGATGCCCTCCAGGGTTTTAATCCTCTCCTTAAGGTTCCATTCCATGAAGCCCGGGGATAGATGCTGGATGGCAAAATCCTGCCACCGCCCTTCCACTTTTGCCCGGAGGACCCCCTGCTCGGCTTTTTTCAGATCGATATTATCCTGCCGGCAGTATTTGCCGTCCCTCCAGAATTCAGCGCCCTGGGGCGGTTTGTTTTTCCCGGCGGCAAAAAGATTGGCCGACAAAAAACAGACAGCGGTGGATAAAACAATCTCCTTGAACATATGCCTCTCCTTATAATCGGGTTGATATCTAATGCTAACAAGACGGCCGCGGGATCTCAGGTTATGGCTGCCGCCTCTCCAGCATGATGGAATTGGCCTGGGGCGCCAAGTAACATTTAAAATCCGCCCCATGTTTGAGCTTCAGATAGTCCAAAGCGCTTTGGCAGTCTGGCATGAACTTGAATTTCAGTTCCTGGGTCTTGGATTTCTCGATGCTGCTTATAAGCAGAACCTCGCATTTGTCCATCACCAGAGCTGTGGCAAAGGCCCGATGGGCCTCGGCGGTGATATTTTCTTCGGGAGTAGATAATATTTCTTTTATCGAATACCTCTCCATCCAGTGGCCGAACCCATCTTGTCCAACCCCCTCCCGGCACTGGCCCACCAGCACTATGGTCCCGCCCGGCTTTACGGCGCTTTCCAGGTTATTGAGCAACCTCTGCATTTGGTAGAGGTTGATGTCCAGCGGATATCCCCCGGCCGAGGCGATGATGCAGTCCGCCAATCCCTCATATTCAGCCGACCACAACTTGTGGCACAGATCTACTCCTGATTCCCAGGCCCTCTGCCAGTGCCCGGCAAATAGGCCGGCGATTTCATCTTCCGGGGTGGGTACTACGTTAATCAGAAAGTCAATTCTTGCCAGCGAAGCGGCTTCGGCCATTTCAAGGTGGATGGGATTATCCTTAAGCCGGCCAGGACCGTTCTTGCCCCGGGCGACCATGGCGTGGTTGGCGGCAATGGAGCTTCGTGAGGCGCAGCCCGGCATGACCGCCTTCCGGCCGCCGGAATAGCCCGCCAGGTAATGCGGAGTGATCTTGCCGGTGGCGATAATGAAATCGCTCTCCAACAAACGCTGATTCACCTCCACCTCACGGCCGTTTGTCAGCCGGCTTAGGGCGATGCAGTTTTGATCGCAGTTATGGGCATACAGGTTCAGCCGATCAAAGGCCTTTGGTCCATACAGGGCCTCCCGTTCCTCGCAGCTGGGCGCCCGGTGATTTCCGGTGGCGATAAGGAGATCGGCCCGATTGGATCCGATCCCGGCTTTCTGAAACTCATGCAGCAGACGATCCAGGATCAAGGGATAATGGGGAACCACCCTGGTATGGTCGCTGGCGATTATCAGGGGTCTTTGGGGTTTGATTTTTTTCAAAAGTTCCCAAAGCGGGGGTGATCCGATGGGTTTTAGCATTGCCTTGTCCAGAGCGGCGGTAACGCCGCTGATGGCCTCTCTTCCTGAAACCGAAAGGATTCCGAGCAGGTTCTTTTCTGGCATATCAATTTTAAGGCAGGTGTCTCCGTAGGCCAATTCAATATGTCTTGTTAGCAGTGCCATAAGCACTTAATAATCAATAAATTAAAAATATAAACAGGCTGGAATGATTTGTAACTATAACCCTTATTTGGGCGCCTAGTCAAGGATAAAATTCCGCCGTCCTTCATAATCTTTTGGAGAATGAAATTAAAAGACTCTTTACATTCTGGCAAAATTTTAGTATAATGATTGTCTTGAAAAAATGCGCCATTAGCTCAGTTGGTAGAGCAGCTGACTCTTAATCAGCGGGTCAAAGGTTCGAGTCCTTTATGGCGCACCAGAATAGAAGAAAGCCGTCATTGAAATGATATGACGGCTTTATATTTTACCTATTGGATTTTAAAAGAGCTGTTGGGCCCCTGGCCAGATTCTTTGCCTGGCGTGGTCAATTTTTATCATCATGCTCAATCATCGATTCTCCGCCAGCTACTGTCTGGATATCAGTTTCGGCCTTGGCAGCTGGGAAATTAACGGGCTGTCCTAACTTATTGACGATATCCTCCAGCGTTTTTTGAAATTTCGGAGAATTTCTGACATTATCAAAATCCGGGTCTGCTTTGATATGGTCTAGGTCAGTAAAACCTTCATCCACCGCCTGCTTCAAATACTTGGCTGCCTGTTTATCATTGCCAGTCTGGCTATAACAGCAGGCCAGGTTATACAGGTCATCGAATTCGCTTTTGCCGGTCTTTGACAATAAATGATAAAAAGTGATGGCGTCCTGGTAATTTTTTTTCCAAAAACTTACCTTGGCGCTTATCTCCAACTTGTCAGCAATGCAAGCCAGGCGCTGGCAAAGAGTTTGAGTTTGGATTGTCTTATCCACATGGGTCATATTATCTTTTTTGTCTATTACCCTTTCTCTTGTGATGCCCAGGGAAATCCCCGTAATTGTGAACAGGGAGACAATCAGCAGTGTTGTTTTTTTCATGGGTTTACCTCCAATTTTATATTCATTTCAAAATACGTAAGCTCTTACGCATTAGTTTCATTATTTTTGTTTTTTATCCATCTCTATGGTATTTATTGTGTTGCCTGGCAAGATTTAAAGGCCTTATATAAAATAGCCGCCCCTTGATATCGAGCGGCTATGGTTATCTTTCTCGCTTTTCTTACTTTAACATATATTCTATTTCCTTAAAATTGGCGCCACTGGATATTTTTTTATCTTTATGATCAATGGCTTCCGCTAAATTCCTGCTTAATCCACTCGGCGATCTTGGAGGTATCTTTCATTTTTTCTTTCCATTCTTTATCCTGGTACATTATTCCGTCATGGCGAATAGTGATCGCGTCATCCAATGATTTGAACTGCTTTTCAACCGGATATTTATCGAAGAAAAAGAAGGGATAATTATACCTGTCATCCAAGCAGGCCATCTCATCCCGGCTGAGCATGTTCAGCACCGCCCCGGCCAAGGCGGTTTGATGAAGGAAGATACGCTTTTTAACATCTTTCTTGCATTCCCCCCGATAGAACGGATCGGAATAGAGTTTTTCGTAGGATACCGGCCATTTTCGCAGAATCCCCCGCTCGGGCCTGACTATAAGTATCCCGGCATTGAAATAAGCCCTTATCTGAGCGCTATCCACCGGCGTGGTTACGGGAAAGATCGCTTTCGGTTTTACGGAGAGTTTCACGTACAATCGTGACCAGAATTCGTCGGGCGGCTCATTATAGGCCGAACCGATCAGTTTGAGCATCACCGGCCGCCAGCCGAAGCAAATCCCGTCTTTTAAAATGAAATCCTTCGGCTCTTGGGCGATGATATTATCGGCATCCAGCCAGGCCAGTATCTTAAAATTCCCGGCGGCGGCCCCTTCGGCAGTGCCGGCGGCGAAGGTCTTGCCGGAATAGTAGTAATCCCTGGCCGCTTCGGGGGTGGCGGATGTCCGCACCTCGATATTCAGAGGGGAAGATCTAGGACCGATCCTCCCCGGCAGTTCGGATGATTCGGCCGGAAGATACAGCCAGAATGGCGCCTCTTTCATATCTCCGCCATAAGTCCGCAGGCTCCTGGCCAGCACCAGAGCCTGTTCCAATTCGGATTCATCCTGGGCAAAGGTGGCAAAAACGATATTCTCCATATTTTTCCTCCCATAGGCTGTGATGGTAAGCACATACATCAGGAGAGCTGACAGCAGAAATATTTTAGGGCTTATTTTCATAGGTCTCCTTTCCTGACAGTAAAATAACCTTTATTCTTTATATAATATACTATAATTTTTTTAATTTGACAAATATTAATTTCAAAGTAAATATATATGCCGGCATATCCCCCTCATCAAACATCTTGACTTGAAGGCCATTTAATGGTTATAATTGCTGTTGAAGTGCGCCCGTAGCCCAACTGGATAGAGCAACGGACTACGAATCCGTAGGTTAGAGGTTCGAATCCTCTCGGGCGTACCATTTTATTATGGAAAAGAAACGCGGCGATACATATTTCATGCAACGGGCACTTAAGCTGGCCCAAACGGCGGCCCTGATCAACGAAGTCCCGGTGGGGGCCGTGGTCGTTCATGATCATAAGATCATAGGAAGAGGCCGGAATCAAGTGGAGGCTCGTAAAGACGCCTCCCAGCATGCCGAGTTGACAGCCCTCAAACAAGCTGCTAAAAAACTGGGTCGCTGGCGTCTGGGCGGATGCACCTTATATGTGACCCTGGAGCCCTGCTCCATGTGCGCCGGAGCCATGGTGCTGTCGAGGATTGACCGGCTGGTGTATGCAGCATCGGACCCCAAGGCTGGGGCCTGCGGCTCGGTTTTCAATATAGTCGAGGATAAGCGTCTCAACCATCTTGTCACTGTGGAGGGGGGATTGCTTGCCAAAGAGGCCTCGCAACTATTGAAGGATTTCTTCAAAAAACGCCGATCTTAAAATCTGATAACATATATATCTGTTAGCGGAGAGTTGGCCGAGCTGGTCGAAGGCGCACGACTCGAAATCGTGTATTCCGTGATGAGCGGGATCCGGGGTTCGAATCCCTGACTCTCCGCCAGTTTATTATAAGAACCCCGGATCAACGCAGTTGAGGGGTCCTCCGCCGGCAGTAATACCTGTTGCATAGCGGCGGCGGATGCGCCTAAGGAGCAGAATCCCTGTCTCTCCGCCAATACGCCCAACTAAGCGAAAATATCCGGCAGGCTTAGTCTGGCGAGCCAGAATTTATTGTTCCCTGATGCCGGAGCTATTTCCGCCTTTAGCCGACGAAATCCGTTATGTTATATACCAGGCTAAAAAAGGATGTGGTCGGCAGACTGCGCCCAAAGGGGTCTACATATTAAACAGGTTGCGTCTGGCAGGCCGATACTGCCAAGTGGGCAAATATACAAAGCCGGCTTTCGCCTGCATCCAAAACCATAGGATTGCGGCGGACTGATCGTATGTAGGGTAATTTTAGCATACTTGACATAATTTAAAATTTCTTATATAATCCAGCTTGTTAAGGTGCTCCCGAATTTTCGGGAGATAATCGGGAATCCCGTGCTCTAAATTTTTAGATAATCGGGAGCTGCCCCGCAACTGTAAGCCCAAATATTGGATCCAAGCATATCGCCACTGTTACCACGGGAAGGCGCTTGGGATCAGGGCAAGCCAGGAGACCGGCCTTAATGGAATCTTCACCGGACCTTCGAGGGAAAAGGTCGGGCTTGATTTGTTATAAGGTCAAGGCTCGAATCTTTTCATAAGGTTCGAGCCTTTTCAATATGGAGATATATGAAAAAACCCTTTCCCTACATCATAACCGCCCTCCTTTTTATAAGCTGTGGCCAAAAGGAAACCCCGCCGCTTTATTCCGGTAAAAAATTGACCGTAACCGACGATATCGGCCGTACAGTTATATTATCCAAAGCCCCGGACCGGGTGATCTCCCTTGCCCCCAATATCACCGAAATGATCTACGCCCTGCAGGCCGAGAACAAGCTGATCGGTGTTACCGCCTGGTGTAACTATCCGCCACGGACCAGGGAAAAGGAGATCGTCGGCGATGCTGCCACTGCCAACCTGGAAAGGATTCTATCCCTAAAGCCCGATCTGGCAATTATGGTGGGAACCAGCAACACTCCCATCCTAGCCAAACTGGAAGCCCTGAAGATTCCCGCTTTGGTACTGAACCCCGCCAGCCTTGAGGATATATCCAACGACATTCGGCTTCTTTCGGTCGTTTTCAATAAGCAACCCGTGGCCGATTCGCTGTTGACAGTTATCTCCACCGCCTTGAATAAAATAACCTCTTCCCTGGAGATGATCCCGCCAGGCAAAAGGCCCAAGGTCTATGCCGAGATATCGTCCCAACCATTGATGACCGCCGGCCAAACGGGACTGGTGGGTCTGCTGGTAGCTCGGGCCGGGGGTGAAAATATCATGTCCGACATCGGCCGGGATTATGCCGTCATCAACCCGGAGCTCGTCATTCAGCGACGGCCGGATATTATACTGGTCCTTCATCCCCAGACCGACAAAAAGCAACTGGCTGAAAGGATCGGCTGGCAGAACATCCCGGCGGTCAAAAATAAAAAAGTGTTCGACCATCTGGACCTGGATATTATTCTGCGGGCCGGACCCCGGTCTGTTATGGGATTAAAAGAGCTGAATAGAATATTTTATGAAAAGTAAGCCTTTGGTCTGGCTGTCGCCGCTGGTACTTTTAATGGCAGTTTTAGCCGGCCTGGCCTTCGGCCCTGGCGGGTTCGGACTGTTCGTCAGCCCGGAGATAGCCTCCATCCGGCTGCCCCGGGTCTTGCTGGGAGCCCTGGTGGGAATGGGCCTGGCGGTTTCCGGCGCCGCCCTGCAGGCGGTTTTGGGCAATGCCCTGGCCGAACCATATCTGCTGGGGGTTTCCGGCGGGGCGGCCTGCGGCACGGCTTTGGCCCTGATCCTGGGCCTATCGTCCGGCCTGGCCGGGGTTTTCACCATGCAGTTTTTTTCTTTCTTTTTCGGAGTGGCCGCCATCTTTTTGGTCTACCGGCTGGCCCGGGTCCACGGGCGGCTTCCTTCAGAGACCATGATATTGTCCGGAGTGGTGGTCAATGCTTTCTTCTCCGGTCTGATAATGCTGCTGATGTCGCTGGCCGGAAGACAGCTGCAGGATATGATCTACATTTTGATGGGCAACCTAGGCATCCTGTTCACCCGGGATACTGTTTTCCTGCTGGCCATGGCCTCGGTGCTGGTGATGGCGGGGTCCATCTACCTATGGATCCAGTCGAAAAACCTGAACCTGCTGACCCTGGGGGAGGCCCCGGCCCAGAGCATGGGGGTTCCGGTGGAACGGCTGAAAAAGACCGTTTTCTTCATCATCGCCCTGATGGTGGCGGCCCTGGTTTCCCTGGCCGGGGTGATCGGTTTCATCGGATTGATGGTGCCCCACCTGGGCAGGATGCTGTCCGGGCCGGACAATAAACGCCTGCTGCCGGTCTCCGGCCTGTTGGGTGCCAGCCTGTTGATCCTCTCGGACACCCTGGCCAGAAGCTTTGGAAATTTCGAGATCCCGGTGGGCGTCATCACCGCCCTTTTGGGCGTGCCCTTCTTCATCTTCCTGCTGTGGAGGAAAAAATCGCAGAAGATATGATAGCTGTTAACCATCTCACATACCGCTATGGAACGATCCCAGCCCTTCGCGATGTCAGCTTTCAGGCCGCTTCGGGAGAGACGATCGGGTTGATCGGACCCAACGGTTCGGGCAAAAGCACCTTGCTGTCATGCCTGGCCGGATTAAGAACCGATTTTTCGGGCCGGATAATGATCAGAGGAAAGGATATCTCCGGATTTAATTCTCAGGCCCTGGCCCGGGTGATCTCGGTGGTTTTTCAGGATAATCATTTTCCCTTCGATTTCACCGCCTACCAGATCGTGGCCATGGGCCGGAGCCCTTTCCTCAAGGTACTGCAGGATGAAACCGCCACGGATCACAGGATTATAAAAGATGCGATGCAACTGAGCGACTGCTGGCAGCTGAGGGAACGGCCCATCACCGAACTTTCGGGCGGCGAGCGCCAGCGGGTGATATTGGCCCGGGCCCTGGCCCAGCAGCCCAGGGTGTTATTGATGGATGAGCCCACCAATCACCTGGACCTCAAGCACCAGCGCCTGATCCTGGGAACGGCCAGAAAGCTGAGCTCCCAAAGCGGAATTTTGGTCATGGCAGTCCTGCACGATCTGAATCTGGCCGCCAGTTTTTGCGACCGGATCATACTGCTGCATCAGGGAGCCATTGCCGCCGACAATCCGCCAAAAGAAGTGCTGAGAGAGAACGTTCTTAAGCCGGTCTATGAGACCGATATCGATATCGTATTGCACCCCAAGACAAACAGACCCCAAATCCTTATTTGAAAAGGGAGAAGATCCATGTGGGGAATCAAGATCGGGGAAAATGCCGGAGCGATCTGGCGTGAGTTGAATGCCAAGGGCGAGCAGAATATCAGCGCCTTAAAAAGAAGCACCGGGCTGGACGATAAAAACCTTTATCTGGCTCTGGGCTGGCTGGCCAAGGAGAACAAAATAATATTTTCTCGGAAACAAAGACAGATCCTGATCGGTTTGATCGGATAACAAACATTAAGGAGAATAGATGCTGACCGCCCTGATGCTTAGCCTGGTCCTGGCAGCCTCCCCCGGGGACTCCCCAAGCGGCCCAAATGCCACCGGCAGCGGCTCCAATGAGTCCCTTGACACTTTGACCGAAAATGATGGTATCAAACCGGCAGCGCCGGCCGACAGCCTCCCGGTTTTCGCCTTAAAGGGCATCGTGGTGACCGCCACCCGGACAGCCCTGGCCCAGTTGGCGGCCCCGGCCAGCGTTTCCATCATCGTCCCCGACCCCGGCGACCCCGGCCAGGGAGCGATAGCCGCCTTCTCCCAGGTGCCGGGAACCAATTCCGGTCTCTATGGCGGGTTGGGAAGCATGGCAAATTTCAGCATCCGGGGTTCCTCTGCCGAACAGGTATTGTTCCTGCTAAACGGAATGCCCTTGAATTCCGCCCTGAATGGGGGGTATGATCTGAAAAAACTGAACGCCAATATAAAACAGATCGAGATCGTCAGGGGTCCGGCCTCGGCTCTTTACGGGGCCAATGCCCTGGCCGGCGTGGTCAATATAATAACGGCTGACGATGCGCCGGAAAAGCCTTATTCCAGAATAACCTATCAATACGGCAAGCATAAACAACAGAGCATGTCGGCCGTCCTTTCCCGGCAGCTGAACCGCTTTACGGGCATCACCTTTTCGGCCGACTGGAAAAGTACCGACGGCGAAAGACCAAATTCGGATTACAGCGGCAGCAACTATCTTCTGGGCTTGAAAATCAGGCCGGACAGCCTGATCCGAATCGGGATGGAGTATCAATCCTATCAATCTATCGGCGGATCCCCCGGGAGCATATCTTGGCAGACGGCCAATGACCGAATGTCCGATGATCAGCAGGATTATTATGCTAGCCTGGAATATTCCGACCTTGTCAAATTCAAGATAGGCCAGAGCCAGATCAGTACCTTTTATTATTACGAATACAACAATACCGCCCCGGAGAATTTTTCCCGGCAAAGCAATGCCGACATCCAATTTACCTATGGATTCTGGCAGGGGTTCAACACCGTATGGGGCGGCGCCTACCAGCAGATCAAGAGCGAAAGCGACAATTCCGGAAGTCACCGGACCAATCTGTATTCGGCCTTTGTGAATCAGGAGTATCGCCCCTGGCACCCATGGCTGATAGTGGCCGGGCTGCGCTATGATAAAAATTACGGGCATGATGCCCAAACATCGCCGAACATCTCCAGCAGCTGGCAGTTCAATGACCGCTGGACTATCTATGGGAACTACGGCCAGGCCTATCGGGTGCCCACCATCAATGAACTCTACTGGAATGAGCCCTATACCACCGGCAACCCTGATCTGGTCCCCGAAAAATCTCAACAATATGAGCTGGGCACAAGATATAAAGAAGACTCCTACAACATATCCTTTTCAGCCTATCAGCGCAAAACCAACGACATGATAAGATGGTTGTACGATATGAACACCTATCTGCTCACTTGGGCCAATAATCTGGATGTCAATACCTCCGGTGTTGAATTGACTGGAGGGATATCAATATTGAAATATCTGGTTTTTGACCTAAACTACGGCCTCTGCGTGGCAAAGGTGACATCGGATAGCAGCCGGGAGTTGAATTACACCCCGGCCAATTCCGCCAGCCTGGCTCTTTCCTTCAGGGATTTTCCCGTCACCGACCGTCTCTCTCTCAGCTGGCAGTTTAACACCCAGTACAAGGACCGCCAGATGGTCAGCCCCCCCGATGAATTGGGCCCCGGTTTCGAACTGCCGCGTTATTTTGTATCCGGCCAGACCCTGTCTTTGAAGATCCGGGATGCCGTCCTGTTTTACAAGATCGACAACCTGTTCAATGCCGAATACCAGGTGCGGGCCGGCTATCCCATGCCCCGCCGGAGCTATGCCTTAGGCATATCCCTGGAGCTGTGGGACTGATGGTTCAAGTTTTTACCCGCCAAAAGCCCGATCCCCTCGGGCTTTTTATATTTGACAACCGCCATCACTTAGTATAAAATCCCTTATATGGATCACAAATTGAAAATAGCCTGCCTGGCCTCCGGCGGCGGAACCAATCTCCAGGCCATCATTGACAATATCGAATCCGGCCGGCTGGACGCCCGGATAGTGGCCGTCATCTCCAACGTTCCCGGCGCCGGCGCTCTGGCCAGGGCCCAAAAGCACCATCTCCCCTGGTTCGTGGTAAATAACAAAGAATTTGCCACCCGCCAGCTTTTTGACCGGGAAATGGCCGCCATCATTGACCGCCAGGAGGCCCAATTGATCTGCCTCTGCGGATTTATGCGCATTTTCAGCCCGTTCTTCATAGACCATTACCCGGGCCGCATCATTAACATCCATCCCGCCCTGCTGCCGGCCCATGGCGGCAAGGGATTCTACGGGCACAAAGTGCACCAAGCCGTGCTGGCCTCCGGCGAAAAAGTGTCGGGCTGTACGGTCCATTTTGTGGACCAAGAGGTGGACCACGGACCGATCATTTTGCAGAGGACCGTGCCGGTGCTGCCGGAGGACACTGCGGATACCCTGGCTGACAGAGTGCTGAAAGAGGAGCACCTGGCCTATTCCCAGGCCATAGCCCTGATCGCCCGGGGCGAATTGAAAATCGGCCTTAACAAAAACACCCCCTTAAAGATGCGGCCCTAAGATGAGACGCAGCTTTATTTTAGCTTCCATAACCAGCCTGTTATTATTCCTGACATTCCCCCTCTTTTCCCTGTGGCCCTTGGTCTTTGTCTCTTTGATCCCCCTGTATTTCGGCATTGAAAATCTCCCGCTTCGCAAAACTTTCATGACCGCCTGGCTGAGCGGATTCTTCTTTTTCTGCGGCCTGCTGCATTGGATCGTATTCAACCCGGCGGTGGAAAGCTGGGTCCGCCCCTTGCTCTATCTGGGGGTAGTGTTGATCGCAGCCTATCTCTCTATTTTCCTGGCCGCTTCCTTTACCCTGGCCAAATGGCTGGCCGGCAGGCTGAATATGCCGTTTTGGTGGGCGGCCCCATTCGGCCTGGTGCTGCTCGATTTCATCCGCAGCCACGGCATCCTGGGTTTCCCCTGGGGCTCGTTGGGCTATAGCCTGGCCCGGTGGACCAGCGCCATTCAGATGGCCGCTTTTACCGGTGTCTATGGTGTTACCTTCTGGATCGTCCTGGTGAATGGGTTGATCTACGGGCTTATAAAATATTTCATTGCCCGCCGGTCCTTCCGGTTGACCACTCCAGCTGTTTTAAGGATGTCGGTGCTGCTGCTGATCCTTGGTGTGCCGCCGCTGACCGGCAAACTGATGCTATCCCTGGTAAATAATGAGATGCGAAAGGCTCCGCTGCTGAACATCTCCCTGATACAGGGAAACATCCAACAGGGCTTTCGCTGGGACCGGGAGTTCCGGGAATACAACTGGCAGACCTATGACTCTCTTAGCCGGCAGGCCGTAAAACAGCCGGTCGATCTGCTGGTGTGGCCGGAGACCGCCCTGCCCTTTTATCTCCGCTATGAGCCGGAATACTACCTGAGGGTCCTTTCCCTGGCCAATGATTTGAAAAGCAGCATCCTGACCGGGGTCCCGGACTTTTCCTACGAACCGAACCGGCAGACACAGCTTTATTATAATTCGGCTTTTTTGATACGCCCCATCTACGGGTTGACCAACTCTTATGCCAAGAGCCACCTGGTGCCGTTCGGCGAAAGGTTTCCCTACAAGGATAAGGTACCATTTATCAGAAACGTTGATTTTGGCGAGGGCGAATGGACCCCGGGTGCCGACAGCATTATTTTCAACATGGGTGGCATAAATTTCTCCTGCATGATCTGCTTCGAATCCATCTTCCCGGAGATCGCCCGCCAGCAGGTAGGCCGGGGGGCCCGGTTCCTGGTCAACATCACCAATGACGGCTGGTTCGGGCGGTCCGGGGCGGCCCGCCAGCACGCCGAGATGGCCGTCTTCCGGGCGGTGGAACAGAGACGGGCTATAGCCCGCTGTGCCAACTCCGGCATCTCCATGTTCATCCTGCCCACCGGAGAGATCATCAAGCCCACCCCCCTTTATAAACAGATGATAATAACCAATGCCATCCCGCTTTTGAACAACCGAACCTTTTATCAGAAGCATGGCGATCTCTTCGTTCTATTTGTCCTTATCGCCTGGCTGCTTCCCCTCCTGGCCCTACTTGTCAAATTGCTCCCTTTCAATCTGCCAAAGAGCCTTTTACCACGGAAATACTGAGTTTTGGAAGGATCAATTCTAAGCGATCAGGTTAAGGCCCGGGTGCGCTGTTTTTGCAACGATCCTGCAGCCATTGGCATCACCTCAATGTTATTTTTCTCCGGCTGTCTGGGAATAAAGTTCCTCCCTTTGCAGTATATTGGGTAAAAGGAGGAATAGAAGATGTCACACTATATCTGGTTGTTCCCGATGGCTGGAGTCCTGTTAGGATTCGCCCTTAGCTCGGCCTTCCTGGGTTTAAAACCCGCATTCGCAAAGGGGTATACCCGGAACAACTATGGATCCATTGAGAGCAATGACCTGAAGCTTGGCCTGTTATTTACGATTTACGGGCTGATCATGATTATGCTCTCTACGGCGGGATACTCTGTGTATCGGAATATCATGCAGGCTCGAAATGATTCCGGGAAATTCATTCCGGGGGGCGATATCATAAGGATTCCGGTAGGTTTGATCCCGCCGCCCCCGCGGATTGACGGCAGACCTGACGACCCTGATCTCTCGGGGACGAAAACGGTTGACGCCCCGATGCCCGGCATCCCCACCCCGGTGCCTGATGCCCTGGCCGCGGATGACGGCGGCTTTTCCCAAAGGGATCTGAACAACGCCATGGCGGCCAATGCCGTCAACCCCGATAGCATCAAAGGACCGGTTGAATTTGTTAAAGACGGCGATATCCCCGTATCCGGCGCCTACCAGGAGCTAAGCCAAGCGCCGGAATTGATCAAATCAGTCAAGCCGGTTTACCCCTCGATCTGCATCGCTGCCCAGGCCGAAGGCCGGGTTTTCCTGAACCTGCTGCTTGACTATGACGGCCGTATCATGAAGGTGGAGATCGTAAGAAGTTCGGGCAATCCGGCCCTGGACGAGGCGGCCGTCACGGCGGCTGAACAATTCATCTTCTCACCGGCCCTGGCCTCCTCCGGCAGGGCGGTAAGGGTCTGGCTGGCCTACCCCATCACCTTCAGCCTGGGAAAATAACCGCCGCGGAAAACAAAAAGGGGGAAAGCGCAAGCTTTCCCCCTTTTTTGATACTCCCGGCCCTCAGCCTCCGTTGGGAATGTCTATCTCGATGGCGGTGGAGATCTCCGGCGGCTGGCAGGGCGAATCGCCGCCCGGCAGACATATGACTATTGTTTTTACCTCATACACCATATGAGGCATCGATGATGCCGATGGCAGTTTTTCCCCGGCCGCGTCGGCCGCCTGGCTTGTTTCTTTACCGGGAGCGCCAGCTGCGGTGTTCGTCTTTTTTGCCCGGGGAGGTATCATTGCAACCGGAGCCCTAACCTCCATAAAAGCAGTTTCCTCCAGCCGGGATTTCTTTTCTGGAGTCCGGGATCCGTCATTATCCCCCTGCTTTCGGCCGGCAACCAAACCAATTGTGATTTCTTCCTCTTTTACGGCGGCTGCCATTGTCAGGGATTTCTTTTCCGGAGACTTGGCCAAGGTCGGCTCTTCGTCTTTGGCCAGGCTGACGGCTTTATCAAGCTCTGCTTCCCGGGGGCTGGAGAATTCTCCGGAGTAAAACAGGTTGACGGAAATGACCAACAGGATGACCAGCGAAGCCGCGGCGGCGATCGGCATTCCACCCCAGTTAAAAATCCCCCGCAGGGATTTTTTCTTCCGGGCCATCTTTCGCTGGGCGATGCCGCCGGCCACCCGGGAAGCCAGGGTTTCAAAATACCCCTGGGGGACCGATGGGCATTCTGCATCACTAATGGCCCGCTCCAGCTCATTCAGTTGAGAGACCAGCCCCCGGCATTCCGGGCAATGGCCCAGATGGGCGTTCACCGCTGCCCGATCTTTCGGATCCAGCTGCCCGTCAACATAAAGCTGCAATTGCTCCAGATCTATTTCATGTCTCTCTTTATTCATATAACATCCCTCAACCTTTCCATCAGGGTCTTTCTTCCCCGGAACAGCCGGGACATCACCGTCCCCAGGGGTATCTTCAGGGCCCGGCTGATCTCTTCATAGGAAAGCTCCTTGTCGACCCTTAACAGGATGACCTCCCGCTGGTCGTTCGGCAGGCCGTCTATCTCGTCCCTGATCCTTTGGCAGGAATCTTTCTGGATGGCATTCTCCAGGGGATCGTCGGAGTCCGACAGATGGTGATCCTCCTCCAGGGCCACGTAGCGCTGTTGTTTCTTGGCCGCATCATGGCAAAGGTTTATGGTTATCCGCACCAGCCAGGTATAGAAGCGGTACTGGCTATCATACGTTTTAAGCGAAAAATAGGCCTTGATGAATGTCTCCTGGGCCGCTTCGTCGGCCGCCGCATGGCTTCTTAAGTACCTGGCGGCAGTGGAATAGATGGCCCGCTGGTACCTTTTCACCAGCTGGCTGTAATGGGCGTCCTGGCCGGACAGCACCTTTTCTATCAGCTCCTGGTCGCTGAGTGTTTCCAAATTATATACCGCTTAAAACCATGCTTTATTCCCCAACAATAAAAGGCGGAACGCTCCGCCTTTTATTGTTGGTATTTATATTTACTGTTGACCATATTTTTTATGGCGGAGAGGCAGGGATTTGAACCCTGGATACAGCTTTAAGACCGTATAACGGTTTAGCAAACCGTCGCCTTCGGCCGCTCGGCCACCTCTCCGCATTAATAATCACACTAATTATAACGTTTTTTGGCATGAAATTCAAGACAGCACTTCCGGACAACCTGCCCGCCGGAGACCTAGGGGTTTGAATGTAGGTGAAGACTGCTGATTATTTTTGCCCGTTTATGTAAAGTCCGGCTGGCCAGGCGGCTTGTCCGCCGTAATCCTATGGTTTTGGATGTAGGCGAAAGCCGGCTTAATATGTCGATCCCTTGGGCGTAGTCTGGCGGAAGCGAGAGGATTTGAACCCCTGGTGCCTTGCGGCACAACGGTTTTCAAGACCGCCGCCTTCAACCACTCGGCCACGCTTCCGATCAGGATATTGCCATTATTGAGTACTGATTTTAGCATCTATATTTATTGATGTCAACCTAAATATTCGTTATGGTATGGCAACAATTTGAAAAATTGGCATTAAAAACAGGCCGCCTTACGGGCGGCCCGTTGATCGGCTTATTCCTTTACTTTAGGACAATCATCTTTCGGCTTTGGGTATTATCGCCGGCGCTCAAGTGATAGATGTACACCCCGGCGCTGACCGGCTTATTATGGTTATCTTTCCGGTCCCAATTGAGGGTATAGCTTCCGGCTGGCTGATCACCACTTACCAGTGTTTTCACCAACTGTCCGGCTATGTTGTAGACGCTTAGCTTGACCGGTCCGGCCTGCGGCAGCTGATATTTTATGGTGGTTTTATTATTCAACGGGTTGGGGGCATTTGGGAACAGTCTGAAGGCCGTTATCCGTTCTCTGTTATCCGGCTTGCCGGCCACTCCGCTGGGCTCCCCGAATTCCGAAAGCACCTTCTGAGCCGCCAGCTTGACCTGCTCCTTATCCATAAAGTACAGCGGGAAGCCGAAGAACACTGTTTTGCCTGAGTCCCTCACCGCGCAGGCCTTGCCTTCAAAAGCGCTCCCGTCGTTCTTCATGTCGATCACATAGATGGTGTCCCCGGTTCCCGCCGGGGTCAAGGCCTCTACGTTCCGCAA
The DNA here is from genome assembly GCA_031082425.1 of Candidatus Edwardsbacteria bacterium. Taxonomy (NCBI): domain Bacteria; phylum Candidatus Edwardsiibacteriota; species Candidatus Edwardsiibacteriota bacterium. The sequence continues at coordinate 159,236 of JAVHLB010000004.1, forward strand.
CACCTTGCCCCAGGTGGTCGAGGGGTATTTTAAGGTATCCACATTTATAACCGGATACCCTTTTAATCCGGTTGCCGTTTTGAATGAATCGGTGGTGCCGGAGAGCTCGGAGTGGCTTATCTTAAAATGATCGTAAGATATATCTCCGGCGGTATAATCGGCCGGATAGGTGATGCTGTTATGCACGTTGCTGGAAGGTTTCCAGCCGGCAAACCACAATTTGCCGCCTTTATCAAGATAGCTCTTCATGTCGTTCACTGCTCCCGATGCCAGCAGTGTGGCATAGTCATCGGCCAGCCATACTACCGAGGAATATGGCCCGAAGTCTGCTAATATAGGCTTTTGCGGGGATGATCCGTACTCGTGTTGTTCATATTTATAACCCGCAAGGATATAGTTATAAAAACTGTCCTGTTGGGCATCCCGGGGAAAGCTCCCGGCAGTCCAGTTGTTGGTCTCGTCAACCATCAGGATCCCCTGATCAAGGGTGATGGGGCGGCAATAGATCGAGTCGGAGAGCAAACCCTTGTTGCCGTCGGTATCTTTGGCCTGTATTTTGTAATAATACCTGCCGGCTCCGGATAACGATTTATTCAGATACACTGTATCCGCAGTGCTGGTTAAACTGTCGAACGAGCCGTTATCTATTTTACGATATATATCATATCCCGCCAGGTCGAGCTCCAGGTTTTTATTCCAACAAAGGGTGACGCCAGAATCAACCGGGGTCGCGGTCAGCCCCGATGGCGCCAGGGGTGCGGCTCTCGGAATGCCGGCCATTTCGTTTATCAATGGGCTTTCTTTGCCGTCGGCATCTAGCGCCGATAATCCCACATAGTACAGACTGTCGGCGATCAGGCCGCCGATGGTGTCCGCGGTCCCGGCGACCTGCAGGGAATCGGTATAATTGCCGGAGCTTTTTCCCCAGTAGATTTTATAACCGTTAATATTGACGGCCTTGTTCGGCTGCCACTGAACATACAGCTGGGAACCATTCCCCACGTCGTTGACCACCAGGCCGCTGACTTTTTGGGGATAGTTGGCCATAGTGGTCAACAATCCCACGCCAGCCTTGATATTGCTGGTACAATAACGCATGTTCATGTAGCTGGTGCTGTCATTGGTCTGATGATAGACCGGGCTGAAATTATATTCTTCGGAATAGGTGACCGGAAAACCCCGCAGATAGAATTCCCAGCTGTCGCTGCCGTTCAGATATACGCTATTATAGACCGGTACCAGGTTGGTATCGGACGTTCTTCCGTACCAGACGGCCATCAGTCCCAAGAGATGGGCATAAGTTTCGGATCCGGGATACAATTTGGAGACGAACAGACTGTCGTTGCCGATGCTGCCGATCATATCGTAATTTAACATGCACTGCACTTTCATCCCCTGGGAAAGTACCTGGGCTGCATAATGCTCCGCCCCATACAATCCCCATTCCTCGCAGTCCAGGGCGACAAGCTTGACCGTGGTGTTGGGTGGATTGGCTGCCAATATTCTGGCAGTTTGCAGGACAGCAGTGGTGCCCGAGCCGTTGTCATCCGCCCCCGGGGCCCAAGGATTATAGGGCCATACCGAGGTGTCGAAATGCCCGCCGACGACATAGACCGATTCCGTGTCCAATGCTCCGGGTATAGTAGCAATGACATTCCTTATCTTGTAGGTTTCGCTGTTGCTAAAGTAGGATTGAGTATAGCTGGTAAAGCTGGGATCGATAAAAGAATCAATCACCACGTCGGTTATTCCGTAGCTTAAAAATTCATCCCTTATCCACTCGGTCACCTGTTGGTGATTGGGGGCCACGGTGGAACGGGTGTTAAAGGCCTGGAGGGATTCCACATCGGCGGCGACCCCGGCAATGTCTATCAGGTGGGTCAGGGTGGCTATCGAGGAGTCCCTGGCCAGGGCTGTGCCCAGCACGTTAACATTGGCGTTGAGCCGGATAGGCTCCCCGGAGAAATCCTTGATGATAAAAGCCTCGTTTCCCCTGGCGGATGATTGCTTGATATCGGAAGCCTCCAGCAGATAACTTCCATTGTGGAAGAAAATGCTTTTTTGAGCGGGGACGGCAGCGGAGAAACCCTTTCTTTGATAGGCCCACTTCAGGTTTTTCGAATCGCCTTGGTATATCCTTTCGGCGTTGGCAACCGGCCTGCCGGACACCAGCAGCTGTTCCTCCATGGCATAAAATACCTCCCAGCCTTTATCGGCGGCATAGCGGTAGGCGTCGGTGCCGGGGGCGAGTTGGATTTTATAGACCTCCACCGGCTTGGCAAAAAGGGAAGCAGCCAGGATAAGAACCATTGCGCTTAGAGCAGCTATTTTTTTCATGGTCAGATTTCCTTAAATTTAGTTTCCATATATTATACACCGGTTTGCCTCCAAAAGCTATCCTCTGGCCATGGCCCTCAATTTTGCCACCCTCTCTTCAGTCGGGGGGTGGGTGGAGAACAGGCTCATCAGGCTTTTCCCGGAAAGCGGATTGACGATGAACAGGTGGGCCGAGGAGGGATTGGCCTGGATGGGCCGCAACTGCACCCCACTTTGCAGTTTCTCCAGGGCATCGGCCAGCCCGTAGGGGTTCCCAGCTATCCTGGCCCCTCCGGCATCGGCCTCGTACTCCCGGGTGCGGGAGGTCCACATCTGCACCAGCAGGGCGGCAATCGGAGCCAGGATGGCCATCAGGATGAATCCTATGGCCCCCCCACCGCTGTCACGGTCGTTGTCCCGCCCCCCGTAGCCGCCGAACATGGCGGCCCATCCGGCCATCCGAGCGATCATGGTGATGGCTCCGGCCAGAGTGGCCACTATGGAAGCGATCAGGATATCCCGATGCTGGATATGCGCCAGTTCATGGGCTATCACCCCCTGCAATTCCTCGCGGTTCAGAAGGCTCATTATCCCTTCGGTAACCGCCACGCTGGCATGCTGCGGATTGCGCCCGGTGGCAAAGGCATTAGGAGAGGATGATGGAATGACAAAGACCTTGGGCATGGGTATTCCGGCCCTGGTGGCCAGGCCTCTGACTATTGAGTGCAACTCCGGGGCCTCGGCCTCGGACACCTGCCTGGCCCGGTAGCTCATCAGGGCCAGCTTGTCGGAGAACCAGTAGGCGAAAAGGTTCATCCCCCCGGCAAACACCAGGGCCATCATCATCCCCTGCCGGCCGCCCATTTGCCCCCCCACCAAAACCAGGATCACCGTCATTGCGGTCATTAAAAAAATGGTCTTCAGTATGTTCACAATTTTAACTCTCCCGAACAGTATTTATTTGTTTTCTTTAAGAAGCCTGGCTACGTTCTCTTTCAGTTCATCCAGGTTGCTGGATTTTACGATATAGGCATCGGCCAGCCAGGAGGAGAAATCAGTCTTATAGGCCGGATAGGCGGTGTTGATGATGATGGGGATCTTGCGGTTGGCCTCCCGCATCCAGCGCAGCATCTCCAGCCCGCCGTCCTGGGCGGTGAGTTTAAGGTCCAGCACCACCAGGTCCACCTGGTTCCGGGAGAATCCCTTCTTGGCCTCATCCAATGTCGCGGCAAGGATCACCTGGTAGCCGGAAGCGGTAAAATCCTGCTGGTATAAAATGCGGATATTCTCCTCATCATCGACCACCAAAATAGTTTTCATGATGCGCTCCTTTTTAAAGGTTACGGGCCCCTGACAAAGCACTATGTTAACGGAAGGCTGATGGTGAAAGCGGTCCCGCCTTCCGGCCTTAACTCGGCTCCTATCACTCCCCGGTGGCTGTTGATGATCTTCTTGCTGAGGGCCAGCCCTATGCCGCTGCCGTTGTTTTTGGTGGTGAACCGGGATTCGAATATCCTGTCTATATGGTCGCTGGATATGCCGGATCCGGTGTCGGAGATCGTTATCTCGATATTTTTGGGTTCGGTTTCTCTGGTTTCGACCCGCAGCAGGCCGCCGGACGGCATGGCATGGACGGCGTTTTTGAATATGTTAAAAAAGACCTGGGGCAGCTGCAGTTTATCCAGCCAGATCAGATGTTCCGGGCAGTTATAGCTGGTTTGTATCTCTATTCCCTTGTCTTCAAATTCCGGCAGCAGCAGTTTAAGGCAATCGTCGATGATGGCATTGATATCGGCCCGGACCAGCTCCGGGTCTTTGAACCGGGCCATCTCCAGGGTGTCGGACAGGACCGCCTCCAGGCGTTCGATCTCGGAGCCTATTATCCTCAATTGCTTTTCAAAGGGCCGGTTGTCCGGCTGCTGCTTGGCCATGGAGTTGATGAAGCCGCCGATGGATACCAAAGGGGTCCTCATTTCATGGGCCAGGGTGGTGGCGATCTCTCCGATGGAGGCCATTTTCTCGGCTTTTATCAGCCGGTCCTGGCTCTGGCGCAGTTCCTTCATCTTCATCTGCAGCTGCTGATAGAGCTTGGCATTGCGGATGGCGCTGGCAACCTGGCCGGCAAATATCTCCAGCAGGGTCAGGTCGCCTTGTTCTATGGGCGCCCGGGTGATCGAGTTGTCCGCCATCAAAACCCCCAGCGGTTCGTTCTCGGCAATCAGGGGAACTATCACGAAATTGCTGACCTTGAGAACGGCGGCAAAGCCCCTGGCTCCCGGGGTGGTCTGGGCGTCGCTTACCAAAAATGGTTTTCTTTGGCTGATGGCCCTGACGGCCACGTTGTCGTAATCTTCAACCGGAACTTTTATCTCCCTGACCAGCCGGTTGACATACTCGTTGCCGTCTATTTCCTGATGGGGGCGCATAGCCAGTTCCTTGAAGCTGGCGGGGCTTTTTTTAAGTTCGTCCCAGATCTTGGTGGCTTCCTCCGGACCGGTGGGGCCGACCGCCATCTCTCCCACCAGGTTCCTCCGACTATCGTCCAGCAGCAGCAAAAAGGCCCGGTTCAGCCTTAATATTTCCGCCGCCGTGACCCCGGTCAGGATTATGTGCAGGGTCTGCTTCAGATCCAGGGTGGACTGCAGGGCCTTGGTCACTTCATTGAGCATGGCCAGATTTTGAATATTCTCGGTCAGGGCCCGGTTTGATCTGGCCACCTCTTCGTGAAAGGAGCCCATCTCCTCCATCAGTTTAAAAATGGTGTCGGACATCAGATGGTCGTCCGCCCGGCGCCCGGCGCCCCTTTCGATGATGCCATGGAAATGGCTGCAGCTGCGGCAGTGCCGGTACAGCCGTTCTCGGAACGGCAGATACTGCCCGTCAAAGCCCGGCCGGGGTTCGCTGAGCCAGCAGTGCTTGCCGCCCCTCCGCCGGACCGGGCATTCTTTCTGCAGACAATTTCTGTCTTCCCAGCACTTGGTACTCATGGGCATAGATGATATTGTTTTATGTGGCCTTCACTATCCGGTCAGAGGGACCGCCCCCGGTATCGTCCAACTCCTGGTGCCAGCCGTTCTCCAGCCCAAATTCCTCCGCCCACTGCACCGCCTGCCGATATTCCTCCCGGGTGATGCTCCTTCCCAGCTCGGCCGTTTGGTTCGCCCGGTGGGCCGGAAAGAACTGGGACATCAGGGACAGATGCACCTGGGGCGATATCTCACCAGCCAGGAACTTCAAAGCCTCCCTGGTCTGCGACAATCCGTTGGGCAGCACCAGATGCCTTACCAGCATTCCTCGAAGCGCTATCCCCCGGTCGTCCAGCTGTAGTTCGCCCACCTGCCGCCACATCTCCTTTAATGCCGCCTGATTGACCGCCGGATAATCCCCTGCTCCCGAATATCTCTCCGCCGCCCCGGGATCGGTGTATCTGATATCCGGCAGATAAATGTCTATCACCCCCTCCAGCAGTTTTAAGGAATCCAGCGAATCATACCCGCTGGTGTTGTAGACCAAGGGCAGATCAAACCCTTGCCGAACGGCTGTCTCCAGCGCCATCAGTATCTGGGCGGTCATATGGGACGGAGTAACCAAGTTGATATTGTGGCAGCCCCTTTGCTGCAGCTCCATCATCATCCCGGCCAGCCGTTCCGCCGTGACCTCCCGTCCCTGGCCCAGTTGGCTTATCGGCCAGTTCTGGCAGTAGCAGCAGGACAGGTTACAGCGGCTGAAGAAGATGGTTCCCGATCCGCGGGTCCCCGATATCGGCGGCTCCTCGCCGTGATGGATGTTATAGCTGGAGACCGTGGGCAGCAATCCGGACCGGCAGTAACCAAGCTGGCCCTGCAAACGGTTTACTCCGCAGTTACGGGGGCAGAGGGTACAGTGGGATAGAAGATCGCCGGCCTCCCGGCTCTTTTTTCCCAGAGTTCCCGTTTTATAAAGCTCTATAAAGCTGGGCTTGATCTCCATAGGAAATATACTAATAACTGCCATTAATTTCAAGCCGGATCATAACTATCTGCCCGGGCTTTATATGAATTCCACGAAGCCGGCCATCACTTTTTTCCTTATCCCGCCCTTGAACACTATGGAGAGCTTCACATCATCTCCCTCTCCCTCTCCCTCGGCCTCCACCACCTGACCCTGGCCCCATATCTCATGATGCACCCTCTTTCCCTTGAGACCCTTAGCCCGGGTTTGGCAAGTCCCCTCCCGGGGCTCCCCGGTGAAATCGCCGGCCGGTTTTTCGATTCTCGGCGAATCGGTATTCAGGTTCTCCCGGGGAAGCTCGGCAATGAAACGGGAGGGGGATGATTGCATCAGTCCGCCGAAATGGCGGCGGGACATGGCCGAACAAAGCGTCAGTTTGCTTTGGGCCCTGGTGATGGCCACATAGAACAGCCGCCGCTCCTCCTCCAGTTCTTCAACGGTATCCAGCGATGCCCGATGCGGCAGCAGCCCCTCCTCCAGGCCGACGATGAACACCTGCGGAAACTCCAGCCCCTTGGCGTTGTGAATGGTCATCAGCGTAACCGCCTCGACGGAATCGTTCCAGCGGTCGATATCGGCCACCAGGGAGACCTCGGCCAGAAAAGCGGGCAGACCCTTATCCTCCGAGCGTTCGCAGAATTCGTTGGCGGCCGAGGCCAGCTCCTGAACGTTCTCGGTTCGGCTGTCGGCCTCGACCTTTTCCAGATACTGGCTGCCGATGAACTTTATATAGCCGGATTGTTCGATGACCTTTGTGATCAGCTCCTGGGCGTTCAAGGATTCTTTTAAGGCTATCAGCTTTTCCAAATCCTTTACCAACCCGCTGACAGCCGATTTTATGCCCGGCCCCAATCCGGGCACCTGGTCGTTTTCCTTAAGGGCCTGGAACAGGGAAATAGCCCTTTCGGCGGCATAGGATTCGATCCGGGACAGGCTGGCGTCTCCGATGCCCCGGGGCGGAATATTTATGATCCTTTTCAAGCCCACGGCATCCGCCGGGTTGACCACCACCCGCAGATAGGCCAGAACATCCTTGATCTCCTTGCGTTCGTAGAATTTCAGCCCGCCCACTATCAGATAGGGCACCGCTGCCCGCCGCAGGGAATCTTCCAGCGCCCGGCTCTGGGCGTTGGTGCGGTAAAGTATCACGCAATCCTTCAAAGAGCCTTTGGTCCAATGCTGCTTGATGGCCCGGCAGATCTTTTCGGCCTCATCTCGTTCGTCCCAGGCGCACCACAGCGAGGCATTCTCCCCTTTGGGATTGTCGGTCCACAGTTCCTTGCCCTTGCGGCCGGCATTGTTCTTGACCACCTGATTGGCGCATTCCAGAATGACCTGGGTGGAGCGGTAGTTCTGCTCCAGGCGGACGATCTTGGCCTCGGGAAAATCGCTCTCAAACTCCAGGATATTCCGGATGTCGGCCCCCCGGAAGCCGTAGATGGACTGGTCGTCATCGCCCACCACGCATAACTGGCGGTGGCTCTGGGAAAGCAGTTTTACCAGCATATACTGGGCGCTGTTGGTGTCCTGGTACTCATCGACCAGGATGTGCTGGAATTTACGGCCGTAATCGTCCAGGATCTTTTTGTTGCCGGACAGTATTTTTACGGCATTGAAGATCAGGTCGTCGAAATCCATGGCCTGGTTCTTCAGCAATTCCTGCTGGTAGAGGTGGTAGATCCTGGCTACCTCCTTCTCAAAGAAATCATAGGCCATCTTCTGGTATTCCTCCGGCCCCACCAGGCTGTCCTTGGAGCTGGAGATGCGCGATATCACGGCTTTTACCGGCACCCTGCGTTCCGGAATGGCCAGGTCGCCCATTACTTTTTTCATCAGGGCTTGTTTGTCATTCTCGTCGTAGATGGTATAATCGCGCTGGTATCCCAGGAGATATCCCTCTTGGCGCAGTATCCTGGCGCAGATGGAATGGAATGTTCCCACCCACAGGCCATCAACGCTGCGATCTATCAAACGGCCCACCCGGTTTTTCATCTCCCCGGCCGCCTTGTTGGTAAAGGTCACCGCCAGTATGGCCCAGGGGGCGCAAACACCCCGCCCCACCAGGTAAGCCAGGCGGTGGGTCAGCACCCGGGTCTTTCCCGAACCGGCCCCGGCTAGAATAAGCAAGGGTCCCTTAAGGTAAGTAACCGCTTCTTTTTGTTCGGGATTTAGTTTGGCTAAAAAATCCATAAAAATCTTCCTGCAGTATGGTGCCTTCCAGGCGGGGTGTTTTTACATTAATTATTTTTCTCATGCAGACTGGCCAGAGGAACCTCCAGAATGATCTCCACTTCGCTATCGCTGATGTAACGAGTGGACCGCACCTGGCTGCCCGGAATGGCCGCCGTGCCGCCGGAGAGGGGTATCTTTTTCAGGGCCAGCGCCAGTTTTTTGTAGGCGTCAACCTTGGCCAGCCTCAGGGCGGTAAGCTTCGGCAGGGCCTCGTAACCCGGCGCATCTATTCTGTTTTTGGTCCGCCCCACTCCCCTGACCAGCATAAAATTTCCCTCGATCCAAACGTCCTTCGAAGTAGCGATATCCGGAAGCAGACTTTCGCCGGTGCTGAAATCCAAGAGGATCTGCTCGATAATGAATCTTCCGTCGCTGATGAAGGGTATGCCCCCCTCGGCATAAAGCAGGATCTTGAATATATTCTGCGGCCCCAGGTAATCTATCCGGCCGTCGTATGAAGTGGTGTAAAGATACTGGGGACTGCGGGATTCCCAAAGGCCATCGCTGTTGGTCGCTTCCCACAGCCTCCAGTTGGGGCTCAGCCTTTTATTGCGGATGGAAAGATCGTCATAGGCGGTTCCATAATTATAGACATATATCTTTAGCCATTTGTTTTTCAGATTTCTGAGGCTTAATCCGGCCTTTATCCGGTCAGTGGCGGCCGGAAGCTGGAATTGGTAGACTGCCGCACCATAGGAAAAGAGTCCCTTCAGCATTGCCTGATCGCCGGATACGCTGGTTTGGCGGGATTCTCCGGAATAATCTTTCCCCTTGATCGTTTTATTTTCCCGGGCGGCCAACGGGGCCGCCGCCAGTAAGGCGGTTAAAATGATCTTGGAAATATTGTTGAACATAGTTCCTCCCTAACGATTCAATTGCAATGATAACACTGTAATTTCGTGCTGTCAACGGGTTTATTCTATGCAATATTTTAATTATATTTTTTACTTGACTTGACTTGTTTACATTGATATTATTTAATTGTATAAGGGTTATATTATAAAATTGTTCATCTTTGACCTTCCGTTATTTTAAGGAGTAATATCATGAAACAGAGTCCTGATTCAAACAACGATTTTGAATTTCTATACTCGCTAAGCAAGGCCTTGTCATCAACCCTGGACCAGACCCAGCTGCTGGATATGATCATTGAGGCAGCCAAGACCCTGACCATGGCTGAAGCCAGCTCTTTGCTGCTACTGGATGAGAATACCCAAAGGCTTCATTTCGCCCATGCCACCGGACAGGTTTCCGAGGAATTAAAGAAGCTTTCGCTTCCTATTGGCCAGGGCATAGCCGGCTGGGTGGCCCGGGAGAAGAAACCGCAGATAGTCAATCAGGCGGATAAGGACAACCGCTGGTACAAGGGTATTGACGAAAAGACCAAATTCATCACCCGTTCGCTGTTGTGCGTCCCTCTGGTGCTGGACGACAAGACGGTCGGGGTCATCGAGGTCTTGAACAAGCTGGAGAGCCAGTCGTTTGACGAACGGGACCAGGAGCTGCTCCTGAAAGTGGCCGAAATGGCGGCCCGGGTCCTGGAGAATGCCGACAAATACCACAAACTGCAGACCGAGAACCTTCAGCTAAGGGATGACATCGCCAGTCGCTACACCATTATCGGAGAAAGCCCTTCCATCCGGGAGGTTTTAGGGCTGGCTCAGAAGGTGGCCTTGAGCAATACCACGGTTTTGCTGCAGGGGGAGAACGGCACTGGAAAAGAGCTTCTGGCCAGGTATATCCACAACCAAAGCCCCAGGCGCGACAAAGCGTTCATCGCCGTAAACTGTGCCGCCATACCCCTGGAACTGCTGGAGTCAGAGCTGTTCGGGCACGAAAAAGGCTCCTTCACCGGCGCCATCAACTTAAGGCGGGGCCGGTTTGAGCTGGCACACCAGGGGACCATCTTTTTGGATGAGGTGGGCGACCTTCCTTTGGCGGTCCAGGCCAAGATCCTGAGGGTGTTGCAGGAGCGCGAATTTGAACGGCTGGGCGGCAGTGAAACCATAAAGGTCGATGTCCGGATAGTCGGTGCCACCAACCATGATCTGATACAATTGGTCAGAGAGAATCAGTTCCGGGAGGATCTGTATTACCGCCTGAATGTTTTTCAGATATTTTTACCGCCGCTGAGACAGCGGCGGGAGGACATACCGGTTCTGGCGGAGCATTTTTTGAAATACTTCTGCCGGGAGACCAAAAAGAATATCATGGGATTTTCGGCCGCGGTGATCAATTCCATGCTGGAATACAGCTGGCCGGGAAATATCCGGGAATTGCAGAATGTCATCGAACGGGCAGTGGTGATATCTTCGGGCAAAGTGATCAATAATATCATGCTGCAGGATATCAGCGTTGGCGGCAAAAAGGAAATGACGCTGCCTTCTAATATTCCCTGGGACGAGGCGCAGAAAATTTTCAAAAAAGAATACCTGATAAAAATCTTGAATGCAAACAACTGGAATCAACGTAAAGCCGCTTCCGCCATAAAAATACAACCCACTTATTTGTCCCGGCTTATAAAAGAACTAAATATAACCAAGCCATAGTTTATACTATTATATTATTACCAACTTATGTAATAGTATAACAATCATAAACCTTGTTAGCATTTAACATTTTATATAATAAAGAGTTAACGTTTTGTTTATGTTGGCATAATAGTTGCATGTAAATCTAGTATTAAAAATAATACGTAAAGGATTTACATGTATAACTCAAAGGACTTCCCCGAGCTCAGCGTTTTCATTAGGGACACGGTCGATTGTTTTGAAAAGTGGAATATCCTTATTCACTATAGCCGGCAGCCCATGGCTCAGGAATCGGTCTGCAGTCTGACCAAGCTGACCGGACGTCCCGAGGAAGCTATCAAGAAGGCTATCGATGACCTGCTGATGCAGGGGGTTCTGTACTCAAATGAGAACAGCCAGGTAAATTATCATCTGTCCTCGGAAAAAGCGCCTATCTTTGAAAAATTAAAAAGCGGCATGACCGATAAATCTGCCAGATTGAGATTGCTGATGGTGGCCGTGGAATCCATAAGGGTAAAAAGCAATTCCGGCAAAGGAGAGAAGAAGTGAAAAAATTAACGTTGACAGCCTTACTTATTGCTGCCTTTGTTTGTATGGCCCAGGCAGCCCAGGATACCTGTAAGATATTCCTGTGGGACAACGATGCCGGCGAGACCGCCCAGGAAGCCCCGGCCGCCGCCATGGACAAGAATTATAACTCCTGTTATGTCTGGGCCGATAAGCGGGATGGAGACTGGAATATCTACGGCCGCCTGTGGGGCCGCAAACCGGAGGCCCTGTCAAAGTCCTTTATGGTGAACCAGGAAGACAAGGTGCTTCGTGACCAGAAGGCGCCGGATGTGGCCGGGAAAACCGGCGAGTTCGTCTTCGTGGTCTGGCAGGATTCCATAAGCAAGGAGCCGTTCTGGCAGATCTATGGCCGTAAGATGCGGCCTTCCGGCGAGCCCATGTCCGATGAGTTCCGGATAAACCGGGTAGTGGCCCGAAACGCCAAGTTTCCCAAGATCGCCATAAACCCCAAGACTCAGGAATTTGTGGTGGTTTGGCAGGATGACCGCAATGGCGACTGGGACATATACGCTCGGGTGTTCGATGCCGACGGGTACCCGCTCACAGATGACGTGAAAATATGCGAGGACCCCGACAAAAAACATCAGGTCCTTCCTGTAATCTGCGCAAGTGAGAAAAGTTATGAAATTGCCTGGCAGGATCACCGGACCACCAGAAGCAGCATCTATATGCGCCATATGAAACCAGACCTAAACCCTTATGCCTCCGAAATAATAGTGAGCAACAATGTAGAAGTCATGCATCTCACTCCGGCCATTGCCGCCTCGGATACCGGTTTTTTCACCATCGCCTGGATAAACTTCACCGGCAACACTGCCGGCAGCATCTTTGCTCAACGCTTCGATCCTGATGCCAAACCCCTCGACAAGAATTTTCAGGTAAATTTATCTCCCTCCGGGGTGCCCTGCAGAATTCCATCGATCACAATGGGCATTGATAACGTATCATTCTGGGTCAGCTGGGCCGATTCTTTTCCAACAATAGACAAATATCAGATCAAAGCCAGATATTTCGATAACTATGAGCGGTGGGAAAGCGTAAAGCTGGTCAACCAGAACCCGGCCAACGGCCAGAGGGCTCCCTCGGTCTGCCGCTTCGGCGAATATTTCTCGGTGGCCTGGCTGGATTCCAGCCGCACCGGGGGATTGGGCGATATCTTCGGCCAGTACTACACCAATTCCATCAAGGCGGAACAGGATACCCTTAAAACCATAGGTATCAATTACAGCATCAGCAGCGACCCCTCGGCCGGACGGAAGATATGGTATCATCCCAAAAAGAATTACGACGATCCGTCCACCCCCGGCTGGAACGAGGACCCCATCGCCGAGCCGGATTCCATATATGTCCCGCTTGATTCGGCCTATGTCCGGGCATTCAACGAGCGCAACATACCAAACCAGCTGTTCGTCCAGATAACCGACACCGACATCCTGGAATACGCCTGGCGCAAGCAGGGAAAACTGAACAGCAGCGATGCCTATGACATGTGCCTGCTTGACCTGGGTTATGCCGAGGACGGCAGTTCCGCTGGGGTGATCCAGGTTGAGCAGTTGGATTCCCTGGAGGATTTTGCCTTGGATACCAATAAATGCTTGTTGGTGACCGGCAACGATTTCGGGGAGATGTATAATACGACAACATTATTCTCGTATTTCGGGTCCGAATATAAAGGCCCCGGCAATACCTCGGAGGTTGGCAATATTCAAAAAATTGAGGGCATTGCCGGCACCTTTACCGAGGGCATGCTTTTTGATTATCCCTTCCAGCAGGGACCTGATAATTCGGTGGATATAATTTCGCCCAAGTTGTCCGGCAGCCAGCTTGTAATGTTGAGCGACGGCCCTGAAAAGATCACCTATGGCCGGGCCACCACCTATGGAAGCTACTACAAGGGAGAAAAAGCTTCCAACCATAATAATGTATATATGACCTTCTCCATCGGATCGTTGAGCAACGGCATTCACCCCAGCACCGCTTCCGAGCTGACCCGCCGGATACTGGCCTACCAGGGATTCAACGTGGAGCCGGAACCGATCATCGATTTGGATTCCATATATTATGCTGTTGAAGGCACTGTACGGTTAACTTGGACAGCCGTCAGTGATGATGCCCTGACCGAAGCCGCTTCAAAATACTGGTTGAAATATACCAAGTATGTTGCTTCAGCCTCTGATCTGGGCAAAATGAGTTCCGAGAAAGATTTTATTGATACCGGTGCCACCTACTACCAGGCTTGGACCCCAACGGCACCAAAAACAACGGAAAATAAGATTCTTTATGGTTTTGCGCCCACCGATACGTTGATTTTCGCCCTGAAGGCCGGGGATGAATCCTCTCCCGTCAGATGGGGCACGCTTGGCAACGAACCCCGTGTTGTGGTGTACGGGGATACCGTTACGCCCCATATCCTCCGGCTGGGCTATCCCTACGGCGGTGTAAATGATTTCTGCAAAAGCGAACGTATAGGAATCCGCCTAAGTGACACTTTGTTTACCACATGGAGTACAAGCAGCCTTTATCTGGGTTACGGCCGTAATGACTGGCGTACCGCTGGCGATCTTGTCTTTTATTTTGACACCAAAACCGGTGGAGCCGATTCGACTTATAAATATAACAGCACTGGCGCCGCGGGATTTGACATTAATTTTCACCCCGATTTCTGTTTGGTGTTTGAAAATGCCGATTCCGTCTTTTTAAAGAAGTGGAATGGCACCATTTGGGTGGACTCCATTAAAAATGCATCATACCCCTTAACTTATAGATATTTGGACAGCATAAATAAATACACTTATGCAGAAATACAGGTGCCCTTTGGTTATTTAGGATATACTGTGGGCAACGTATTTAAATTTTTAGCGGTTTCCCAGTATGAAACCAGCGACAATCCCTGGAACGCTTTTCCCCCAACCAATTCCATCACCACAAAGGGCGCCAAGGTCCCGGCCAAATACGGCTCTTATTACCAATTCAACAGCCTGGCCTCCGGGGTCTCCCCCAGGGTGGTGGCCACCCCCCTGGCAGTGGAACTTTCCCTGTTCACAGCGGCTTACCAGCAAGGAAGCGTAAACCTGGCCTGGCGGAGCGGTCTGGAGGAGGATCATAACCTGTGGCTGGTGGAGCGTTCTTCCGATGACGGGAACAATTATACCCGTTTGGCCGAAATGTCAGGTACGGGTTCGGAGTCGGATTATAACTACAAGGATAATTCGATCCAACCAGGTCAGGCCTATCTCTACCGTTTGGGGGCCCAGGACAACCTTGGCACCACCGACTGGTACGGACCGGTTTTGGTGAACATCCCGGAGGCATCCGATATCTATTCCTACAGTTTAAGGGCCATGCCCAACCCGTTCAACAACAGCTGCCAGATCCGCTACAGCACCAGCCGGCAGGAGAGGATGGCGTTAAAGATTTACGATATCTGCGGGCATCAGGTGAAGACCCTATTTGACGAGGTAAAACAGCCCGGCAGCTATGTCGCCAATTGGACCGGCACCGATGACAACGGACGGAACCTGTCCAACGGCGTATATTTTTACCGCCTGACTTCGGGCCAAGGTTACTTGACCCAGAAGATCACCCTGTTGAGATAACGGTTCAATAAAAAAAGCGCCCCTATCCGGGCGCTTTTTTTTATTGATATCATCTGACTAATCGGAAGATAACCTGGCCTCCATATACCCTTTTCTCAAATATTCCGGGATATTTCTGGCAATGTCATCGAGCTCATTCCTTTGTCTGGCCAATTCGGTTTCGGCCTCTTCTTCCAAACCCTGCATTTTTTTTAACCGGGCCATCAGCCCATCACTTTCTGCCATTTCCTCCCTGGCCCCGCTTTTGGCGGCTTCCTCCCTGGCATCCGATATGAACATCTGGGCTTCGTTGAACGAGCCGCAGACCAGCGATCTTCGGGCAGAGATCAGATAAAGCTTGCACAACAGGATGCCATCATTCATTTCCCGGGCCAGGGTCAGCGCTTCCGATATTGGGGTCGCCGCCCCTTCGTGTTCATTCTGCTGGACCATCAGCAGGGCGCTGTACATTAGGGCATAGGCCCGTTCTCTCTTGTTATGGGTATCGCCGGATATCCTTAGGGCCCGGTCAACTTCCTGCCGGCCGGCTCCGAAATCGCCCTTGGCCTGGTTCAGCTCTATGAAACCCCTGACCACCGACAGGATGACCTCTGGATCCCCCACCTTCCTGGCATCCTCCAGCGCTTCCGATAGAAGCTTTTCGGCCTGGTTCAGATCCCGAAGAGTGACCATGGTCAGCCCATAGTTGGCCCTGATATAGGCCACCATCCGGGGGTCGCCTATCTCCAGTGCCAGTTTGAGGCCGCTTTCAAATTCGGCCCGGGCTCTGCCGTAATCAGCCAACATGGAAAGATCGATCCCCAGGTTGCGCTTGGTCTCCAGTTCGTTGTTTCTGTCGCCTATCTTCAAGGCTATTTCCAGGGCATTGGTGTGATATTCCAGTGCGGCCTTGGCATTGCCCCTCACCTGTTGCAGGCATCCCAGGTTGATGTCTATGTTCATCTGCTGGGCGATATCGCCTATCTCCCGGGCCGAGGCCAGGGCTCCTTGGTAATATTCATGGGCCGAATCGTAATTCCCCATGATATACTGGCAGTTGCCCAGGTTGAAACCGGCCAGGGCTTCGACCCTTCGGTCGCCGATCTTCCCGGCCAGGTTGTAGGCGGTCCGGAAATTGACCGCCGCCTGCTCGATGCTGCCGGTCATCAACAGGTTGATGCCCAGGTTATTATTATACGAGGCAATCCCCTCCAGGTAGTTGATCTCCTGGGATATCGCCAGGGCGGTGCCATTGTGCTCGATGGCTTTGTCAAGATTCCCCATGACCTCTTGAGCCTGGGCCAGGTGCGAATTTATCCGGGCAATGTGTTTTTTGACCTTGAGCTCCTCAAATACCTTCAAGGCCGTCTGGAAATCCTCGACGGCTTTGGCCGGGTCCCCTTTTCGCAGGCATAGAAGTCCTTGATTTTGCAGGGAAAGGGCCTGGGCCTCCTTGTCCTTGTCCTTTAGGGCTGCTTTCTGGACTTTTTGCCACAGGACTAAGGCGCGGTCGGCCTGGCCCAGCATATCATGGATGATGCCGACCTCTAATGTGTATTTCCGGGAAACAGCGCTATTGCCACCCCCGGCTGTTACCTTGACTGCTTGATTGAGATTTTTAAGAGCCCGGCTCATTTCACCTATCAGCCGATAGATGGCTCCCTGGGCACCCAGTATCTCTGCCTTTTCCAAAAGCCTGTCATCGTTTTCCTTTAACGCCTTCAGGACGGTCAGCCCCTTCTCGTAAAACTCAATGGCCTCCGGATTGGCATAAAGTCCGCGGGATTTGTCTCCAGCCCGGTGCAGGTAGGATAGCGCTTTGTCCTGATTGCTGCTGTTGTAATAGTGATGGGCCAGATCCTCCAGATGGAAGAAAAGGTTATCCCGGTAATCGTTCTCCAGGGTCATGGCCACCTTGCCGTGCAGTTCCTTTCTCCTCTGTTTGAGCAGGGTGGAATAGGCCGCTTCATGGGTGGTGGTGGAATGAAATTCGTAGACCCGCCTGGTGTCCACCAGCTTGGAATAGAGCAGCCCCTCGAAATGTTCCAGGCTGTCCAGCAGGGATTGGATCTTTTCCTCCGGCTGCTTGAGCAGTTTGGCCAGCACCGTCCGGTCAAATTCCTTGCCGATCACCGCCGAATACTGCAGGACTCTTCTCAGCTCCTCTCCCAGTTTGTCGATCCGGCCCAATACCACCGAAGCCACGGTGTTGGGAAGGGTCATCTTTCCAAATCTTTTTGACGGGACCAGGCTTTCCCCCTCGCGCCTCACCAGCCGCCGCGATATCAGGTGCCGGATCACTTCCTCGATGAACAGGGGATTCCCCTCGGTCCTTTCCAAAAGCTTGTTCAGAACCTGATCCTCGACATCAGAAACTGCCGCCAGGGCCGAGACCATCTGCCAGGCCTCCTGTTTTCCCAGCGGTTTCAGGTTTATATTCAGGCAATATGGCTTGCCGATGAATGGCAGGGCCAGCTCCGGGCGGAAGTCGGCACAGATCAACAGCGCCTGGCCTGCGGTGGCATCCACCAGATGCTCCAGCAGTTCCAGGCTCAGGGTGTCGGCCCACTGCAGGTCCTCGAAGGCAAGGGCCAGAGGCTGTTTTTTTGACAGACGCAGGTAAAGCTCCTGGATGCCCTCGAAGGTTTTCCTCTTTCGTTTTTCCGGATCCAGCCCCTCTATTTCGGGGTAATTGATGCCCAGCAAAGACCCTAAAAATGATTCGAAATCGCCCAGGTCCAGCATATGGAGCATTTCTTGGATCTTTTCAAGCTTTCTTTCACTGCTGTCCTTTTCTTCGATGTTGAAGACCAGATGCATTTGCCTGATAAATGGCAGATAAGCCGCGTTGTTAGAATAGGAATGGCATTTGCCCTTGATGAATTTGAATCCCTGGTCCCTGGCCAGCAATTCCAGTTCCTTCGCGATCCTGGACTTACCTACCCCGGGGTCCCCGGTGATGGCCACCACCTGCCCCCTTGAGTCCTTGGCATTGGCGAGGGCCTGCTTGATGCTATCCATCTCAGCCATACGGCCCACTAGCTTTATGCTGCCCGCCCGCAATGTACTGGCCTGGCCGGCCTCATCCATCCGCCCCTGGATCAGGTAGACATTCTGGGGCTTGGATTTTCCCTTGACCATCACCGGTTTGAGTTTCTTCAGCTTGATCTTGCCTTTTACCTGCCGGTAGGTATTCTCACCGATGACGCATTCCCGGGCGGTGGCCACCTTCTCCAGCCGGGCCGCCAGGTTGACCCCGTCGCCGATGACGGTGTATTCCATCCTTTCCTTGGAGCCGACATTGAGCGCCACCACCTCGCCGGTGTTCAGCCCGATGCTCATGGCCAGGTCCATTTTTCTCTCGGCGCTGAAGCGGTCCATGGCCTCCAGCATCTCGATGGCCGCCATACAGGCCCGCAACGGGTCGTCCTCATGGGCCACCGGGGCGCCAAACAGCACCATCAGCGCATCTCCCATGAATTTATCGATATGTCCGCCATAGCGGGAGGCTATCTCCACCATGGTGTCGAAATACTGGTTGACCACCTCCACCACCTGTTCCGGATCCATGGTCTCGGACATGGCGGTGAAGCCCGACAGGTCCCCGAACAAAACGGTGACCTGCCGGCGCTCCCCTTCCACCTTGACCCCATCGGGGTTGAGCAGAATCTTGTCGATCACCCTTTTGGGCAGATATTTCTGAATGGATGATATTATCTTCTCCACCTGGCCCAGTTTGGCAAAAACAGCCTGCTCCAGGTCCCCCTGCAACAAGCTGCTTTCCCTGCCGGTTATATGATCCAGTTTCTCCAGTATTTTTTTTACCAGCTCCCGCTGTTCCATTATTGGCTCCTTTTCTGTATCTTTAGCTACGTGGAACCCTGGATTTTATTCCCCGGCGATCGCCGGTCTCCATGGCCCTCAACAGTTTTTTCATCTGAAATTCCTGGCTGGCAAAGTATTGGTGCTGCCTTTCCACCCAGCCCTGGATCCTCTCCGAAAGTTCCATCACCTGTTCGGATGCCAATTCGCCCTCCCGTTGGGCATCGATGATCTTATCCAGCAGTTTGGGCCCCAGGTCCATGTCGCTTTCTCTTTTGAGTTTTTCCAAAAAGACAACCAGCTTAAGGTAGTACCCATAGTTCTTTTTTTGGGTCGGAGTAGCCTGGTCGTTTTTTGATTGCGATTTGCTCATATCCTTGCCCCCGGTTTAAAAGATTCATTATTTCTTGACAGCAAAGTCTTCTTTTGCTATGCTATATAGTGATGGGCGTCAGTTGTTCTGATCCTTGAATTTTTCATCAGTCGTCCTCAAGCGGTGCAAGGCCACCTTTACTAGGGTGATCAGGAGTTTTGACGTTATTTTGGGGTCGGTTTCCAGCATCTGTTCAAAGACCTTTTTGGTGATCACCACCAACTCTCCGTCCTCTGATATTCTGGCGGTGGCTGAACGGGGCTGGGAATCGAGCAGTGACATCTCGCCGAAATAGCTGCCTGGGCCAAGGGTGGCCAGCAACAGTTCCTCTTTATCTTTTACGGTCTTGTATATCCCGACCTTGCCGGAATGGATCAGGTACATCACCTCCCCGGGAGTGCCCTCAAAAAACAGGGTCCTGCCGGCCCGGTAGGATCTTACGAAGATAAGCCGGGATATCCTCTCCAGCTCCTCTGGGGTGAGGGCGCTGAACAGGTTGTTGCCCTTAAGGGCCTCAACAATATTGGTCATTATGTCTTCCTCCCAAAAATAATAGAAAGGATATTTACATGGACGAGGTTACCGGCTTGCGGCAATGCCTGCTTTTTCAGGAATTGACCGATGAGGAATTTTTGAAGATCACCCAGATCATGTCCACCGATGCCGAAAGCTTCATGCCCGGAGCATTGATCTGTCAAAAGGACGCCCCGGGGGACAGTCTCTACATGGTAAAAAGCGGCAGGGTGCAGATCAGTCTGCCGGCCGAACAGACGGATATTATCCTAGCCGAGCTGGGGCCGGGGAAGTTCTTCGGAGAGATGTCTCTTTTGGATAAAGCCCCCCGATCGGCCAATGTGGTGGCCCTGGAACAGACCGAGATTTTCGTGCTGACCAGAAAGCACATCGCCTACCTGGTTGAAAAAGAGCCCAAGATTGCCGCCAAGACTATGTTGGCTTTATCCCGGGTGCTTTCCGCCCGGATCCGGGTGCTCAACGAAAGGATCGAGGACAGCCTCACCGCCGGCTGATCTTTTCCCCGGGAATATATTTTCCTCGGCAAGGCCCAGCTTGTTCGCTATTGCCAGCGAATGATCCAATAGGCATACCGTTCCCCGGTCGTGGCCGTCCGAACCCAAGGAGAACCTTACCCCGGCCTCCAAAGCAATTTGTATCGTTTCATATCCCGGCAGTTCCCATCGGGAACTGATCTCCAGAGCAAAATCATACTTCAGGGCCAGCCCCACCAGGAGCTGGCTCCATTTGTTATCCAGGATCTTTTCTGCATCCGGTCTGAGTTTTAACGGAAGAAGCCCCGGATGGGCCAGTATGTGAAATCTGTGCTGTTGGGCTTTTGTTTCAATCAGGTCCAACATCTGTTCAGTGACGGCCCGAGGTGCGGTCATTTGCGCCTGGCTGTCAAAAAAATTCAGGTGGCCGATCGAATGCACCCCTCCGATGAGATAATCGCATTCATCCAGCAATTGCCGCGATATTCTGATCTCGGTGCCCAGGTCCAACTCGGCCGATCTGAAAACCGGAAGCCTTTCCAAAGCCTGAAGGTAATTCCGGAATTGGTCGTCGCTGTTTATCTGGAAACTTCCTTCGCCGCAATGATCGGAGATACCCACCAGATATCCCTTGGCCTGGGCTATGGCACATACTTCTTCCGGCGTAAGTTTCCCGTCAGAATATAACGTATGGGTGTGAAGATCCTTTATAATCAAGCTTTGGGGCCTGCTTTTCTATTGTACAATTTATGCCTGCTGGTCATCAACTGAATGTCAGAATAATTTATATCCCACCGCCTTTTATTTACCCTGTTAGAAACTGATCTTGTGCCGGGTATCGCTCATCCTCCGGCTGGACGTTCTCTCCAAACTCCTGGCAAAATACAGCTGCTCCCCCAAAAGACTTTTAAAGTCGTCCTTATGGAGCCGGAGCACCAGGCATTCCGTACCGGCCACCACATCGGCCGTGCGGGGAACATCAAGCAGCAGTGCTATCTCGCCAAAATACTCGCCGGGACCCAGCTCGGCCACCTTGTTCTTCTGCCCGTCCTTCATCACCCGGACGTCCAAGCGGCCCTCTTTGATGATGAAAAAACTGTCGCCAATCTCCCCTTGAATAATTACCGGCTGTCCGGGGTGGTATCTTTCAGGAACAAGACGGGAGGCGGCCATGGCCACCTGAGCCGGGGCGAACTCGGCGAATAACGGCAGCCTTATCAGAAAGTCCCGGTTCTCTATCAGCCGATCGATGCGGACCGCCAGGTCCACCTTTCTGGCCATCAGGGATTCGAAATCCTTCCGTTCCAGAACCAGCAGGGAGCAATCGGCCACGGCTTTTACCGAGGCGGTTCGGGGGACGTTTTTGATCAGGGCGATCTCGCCGAAATAATCCCCGCGGGTAAGGTTGGCTGCCATCAGATCGGGCTCGCCTGTGCGGGATATTACAACCTCCACCTGGCCGGATTTGACGATATAGAACTTGTCGCCCGGTTCGCCCTGCCGTATGATCATCTCTCCGGAACGGACCCTTTCCTCCTTGAGGTGGGAATAGAACAGGGCTGTTTCCTCTTCGCTCAATTCCCAAAACCTGGCCACCCCGGCAATGACATTCTGGGCGTCGCGCTTCTCCTGTTTGAGGTTGGCCACAGCCATATCCCTGGCCCACAGAGAGTCCTTCATTAAATACTGCTGGGCTATCTCCCGCTCCTCCCAGTAAAGGCTTTGATAGGCCGTTTTTATTGTATTCCTGGCAAAATAAACGCCCACCTCATGGGAAAGGTAATTCAACACTTCATCCAGCATGCCCCGGAAAGCCAGGCTCCGGTCGACTATACCGACACTGCGCTCGAATCGCTCCTCGCTCCGGCTGCCGTAAAGGCGGATCGGCCAGTTCTTTTCTATCATGATCAGATTAAGGCGGTCGTCCATCGCCCGGGCCTGCCCCTGGCCGAAAAACGAGGCAAAATAACTGCTGGCCATCCGGTAGATCTTTACGGCGGCCTGGCGCATCCTTCTTTTTTCGGACGATGCCGGCTCAAAGCTTGCGCTCTCCGGGAGCCAGCGGGCGCTTTTTATTATCAAATACAGCCAAAACACGGCAAACACCAGAAGCAGCGCGGCAAGAAAACCAAAATTGAACAGCGAAAATATAAGTATGATGTTCCAGGAGATGATACCCAGCAAAAAATACATCCAAAAATATTCCAGCGAAGAACCCATATTGTGCCACACCAGGGACAACAGCATCAAAAAAGCGGTGGTGGAAAGCATTATGGACAGGGACCGCCAAGTGGACATTCCGTGAAAATATCCCACCAATACCAGTATTCCGAACCACAGCCCGCCCCATAATATACGCTGCCACTGCCGCCAGCGGCGCAGGCTGGAAAAGGAAAATTGGGTATAGGTGGCGGCGAACAATGCCACCGACCCGAGCAGCCAAGCGGCCGGCCGGAGATCAACCGGAAATATCTTTATGAATAAGCTTCCCAAGGCCGCCAGAAGAAGCCCCATCAACACCAGCCACAATGAAGATCCCTTATAATAGGAATAAACCCTCTGGGAAAGCGCCCCCAGCGCCAGGGCAAAGATAATCGAGATGACGACGGCCGGCCAGCCTTGAATATGGCTGTATATGAAGCTGCCCAGCAGGCATAAAAGGAAAAGGGCGCCGGCCATGGCTGCCGGTCTGCGATATATCAGATCAGTAAAGCCCCTCCAGAGGCTGACCGCCATAAGTTTTATCTTTTTATAAGCGGCTCCCAACGCCGCCAAGATTATCACACCAACTCCCAATAGAAGGATCAGGCGCAGCTGCTGGCTGGTGGCATTGAATAAATGGCTCCCTATCTGCTGGGCTCTTATCCGCCAGAAATACCCTACGATGGCCAGGGCCAGAGCCGACCAAACGATGGCACCCAGGCCGTAAGCCGTAAAGACCTTGTCCTGCCAGCTAAACGGCTCTTTGGCCCTGATCTTAGGCCATAACCGTTTTTTGACGAAATCGGAGGCCTTGGCCTTAAGGCCGGGAATCTCCAGCCAGTCAATCAGAACGTAATATCCGTCCAGCTCCAGCAGCGGATTGAGATTGAGGAACACCGTCAGGTAGGACAGGAAGGCGAATTTATAAAGCAGCGGATTGATGAACAGATGGGGAAATATCATTATTACGGCCGACAGGACCCCGGCGATAAAGGCCTGGGAGAAAGGCCCGATCAGGGATATCAGAACCCTTTTTCGCTTGGGCAGCAGCCAGGAGTCCGTGATATCAACATAGAAGGACGGAAAGACTGTGTTTATGATCACACCGCCGCTGTTGATGCGCCGCCCGTAATGTTTGCAGGCCAGGGCGTGTGATAGCTCATGGGCCACAATGGAAACGTAATTGAGAAGCACCAGCACCGCCAGCCCTAAAACGACCGAGCCGGACGATTTAAACAGGCTGTATTCTCCGGCCCCGAATAGGTGGGCAAACATGAATAACCCTGCCAGGGAAAAGACGGCGGCCACTACCTGCACCGGCCTGAAATAGAACAGTTTGAAGCCTTTTTCATACAGCCAGGTGATGCCGTTGTCCAGATTTGCAACCGGCCACTGCCGCCGGGGCAGCGATTTTAAGAGAGCAATAAGCTTGACCAGTGGTTTATCAAGTTTGATCCTCTTGAGAAGCCTGCTGTAAAAAGATCTCGGGCTTTGGGAAAGAAAGCCCCCTTTGAAGAGCTCCTGCACCAGGGTCCCCAGCCTGGAGAAGGCCAGAGCACCGTATTTCCTGAAATACTCCACCAGGACCTCCTGGACCGTCCGGCTGCCGTCGAGCAGTGTGAACAGGAAATGATCCTTGGCTGAAAGGCGGATATAGCCGGCTCCGCCGGGGGATTTCAGAACATAAAACTCTTTGCCGTCGCGACTGATAAAACTGGCCTCCTCGCATCCCGGCCGGATAGCCGGTCGGCTTTTGGCAAAATCCATCTTGTCGGCCAGATTTTGCCAGAATGAAATTGATGATGGAGAATTATTGTTCTGGGAGTCCATCGTTTTATCGCACATATCAGTCATTTATCTTTATAGAGCCCCTGCTGCTGGATGTATTGTCTGACCCTGGGAGGCACCAAGTATTCTATACTGGCACCGCGAAAGATTCTCCCCCGAATATCTGAAGCGCTGATCTCGATAAGCGGGACCGTCAGAAAACCCGTCTCCTTCCTCCATTTGCTCTCAACCTCCACGGTCCTGTACCCGGGCCGGGACATGACCACCACTTGGCATATTTTCAATATCTCCTCGGGCTTCCTCCAGGTGGAAAGGGCCAAAGCCTGATCCAGGCCGATCAATAGGTATAATTCTGAACCGGGGAACATTTTTTTTAACTTCTTCAGGCTTTCTACCGTATACGAGGCGCACTGAGATGCCAGTTCGATATCTGAAACCGTAAAATGCTTATTGCCCGTAATGCCCAGCTGGACCATTTTAAATCTTATTGCGGGCGGGGATATCTTCCAGTTGCATTTATGGGGCGGCTTCCCGGCCGGAACGAATATCAGCCGGTCCAGCCCCAGGGCCTCCAGGGCGCTCTGGGCGGCTATCAAGTGTCCGTAATGGATGGGATCGAAGGTGCCACCGAAGATCCCGATCTTTTTTGTTTTATTTTCGATCACCACCATGTAGACGGCCTAGTTGGTCTGGTCGCTCTTGGTGCTGTCAGCCGCTGGCTCCGGTTTTGCCGGGGCCGTTTTTTTCAGCAGCGGTTCGATCTGCAGCAGCATCTGGCCCGATTTTCCGGCCCAGGAAGTTCCGGGATAATCCTTGATGACGCCCTGGAAATATATCTGGGCCGGGGAATATTGTTTCATCTTGAAATATATCAAGCCTGACTCGTAATCCTTGTGGGCCAGCTTTTCGTTTACTTGCAGCAGCAGCTTCTGGGCATCCTCCTGGCCCTCCGGGTAGCGCTCAAAATACAACTGCAGAGTGCTTTTGGCTTTTTCGGCGGTCTCGCTTTGGTCCAGGGCATAGTTGGGCGACATTTTGTAATAAGCGTAAGCCATGCGATAAAGGCCCTTTTCGGCCATGGGGCTGGAAGGATAGTCGGAGGTCAAATGCTGGTACTCGTCAACCGCCGCGGCATAATCCTTGGTGTTAAAATAGCATTCCCCCAGGTAATACGAAGCCTCGGCGGCCACCCTGGTGCCGGAGTAGTTATAAACGATCTCTTTGAAATCGTCTATGGCATCCACATATTTCTTCTGGTTGTAAAACTCCATGCCCCTGGCAAAAGTGTCCTCGGCATCAAGTTTGGCCACCGCCTTTTTCCCGCCGCAGGAGATCATTGACAACATTATCAACAGCGCCGCCGTTATGGATAGGATACCTTTTTGCATTTACTGCTCCTTGTATTGTGAGATTGAATATTTCACTGGCCCCACACGTTCCGGTCCAGGCTGCGGTATTGTATGGCCTCGGCTATCTGGGCCGGGGAGATGTTTTCCGACCCGTCCAGATCGGCAATGGTGCGCGACACCTTGAGTATCCGGTCGTAGGCCCTGGCCGACAAGCCGAATTTGTTGATGGCATTGCGCAGCATTTCATCGCTGGATTCATCGATGGTGCAGAATTTACGGATATCTTTTGACTGCATATGGGCGTTGCAGAAGATGTTCTTCCGGCCCTGAAACCTTTTAAGCTGTACATCCCGGGCCTGGTCAACCCTGGATTGAATGGCCCCGGAGCATTCCCCGGGTTCTTTTTGGGTAAGCTCCTGGTACTTGAGGGCCGGCACTTCTATATGGATGTCTATCCTGTCCAGCAGCGGGCCGGAGACCTTGGACATGTATTTTTGAATGCTCTGGGGGCTGCAGTTGCACTCGTGGTTGGGGTCGGTGTAATACCCGCAGGGACAGGGATTCATGGCGGCGGCCAGCATGAACCAGGCCGGAAAGGTCAGGGACATGGCCGCCCTCGATATGGTCACCTTCCCGTCCTCCAGCGGCTGGCGCATCACCTCCAGCACGTTCTTGTTGAACTCAGGCAGCTCGTCCAGGAACAGCACCCCGTGATGGGCCAGGGAGACCTCGCCCGGCCGAGGATGGGCGCCCCCGCCGATCAGTCCGGCGTCGCTGATGGTGTGGTGCGGGGTCCGGAAAGGCCTGGTGGCCACCAGGGCCGAATTGACCGGCAGCAGGCCGGCCACGCTGTGGATCTTGGTGGTCTCCAGGGCTTCGGCCAGGGACATCTTGGGCAGAATGGTGGGAAGCCTCCTGGCCAGCATGGTCTTGCCGGACCCCGGCGGTCCGATCATCAGGATATTGTGGCCGCCGGCGGCCGCCACCTCCAGGGCCCTCTTGACATGGGCCTGGCCCTTGACATCGGAGAAATCCACCGGGTAAACTGCGCTGTCGCTGAAGATCCTGTTCAGGTCGACCCGGTGGGCCTCTATCACGGTCTCTTTATTGAAGAAAGCCACCGCCTGCTTCAGGGTGTTGACCGGATAGATCTCTATCCCCTCCACGATGGCGGCCTCCTGGGCATTTGCGGCCGGCAGCATCAGCCCCTTGAACCCGGCATCCCTCATGGCCGCTGCTATCGGCAGGCTGCCCCGCACCGGCCTTAAGCTGCCGTCCAGGGAGAGCTCGCCCAGTATGGCGATCTTGTCGAAGTCGTCGCCCAGCACCTGCTGGTGGGCCGCCAGGATCCCCAGGGCGATGGGAAGATCGAAAGCCGATCCCTCTTTTTTAATATCGGCCGGCGCTAGGTTGACGGTGATCCGCTTCAGGGGGAAGACAAAATTGGAGTTTTTTATGGCGCTCTCCACCCGCTCCCGTGATTCCTTGACCGCGTTGTCCGGCAGACCCACCATGGCAAATCCGGGAATGGTGGAGCCCAGATCGGTCTCGATCTCCACCGGATAGGCGTCTATGCCCAGCACCGCCGCGGATATCAGTTTTGACAGCATTTGAATGGATCCGATCGGAGGATATTCCATTTATTCAGGCGGTACAGCAGGGCCGTTTTCAGGCATCCTGCGCCGTACCCCAGACTGCGGAAAAAGTTTATCGAGGAGGCCTCCTTGAAATATTTGGTGGGGCAGGTCACCTCGGCCACCCGGAAATCATGGTACAGGATCTGGGACAGCATCTGATTATCGAACACAAAATCGTCGCTGTTGGCCTGCCAACCTACCCTCTGCAGCACCTCCCGGCTGAAGGCCCGGTATCCGGTATGGTATTCCGAAAGCTTTTGCCCCATCAGGATGTTCTGGACCATGGTCAGCAGCCGGTTGGCGTAATATTTATAACGGGGCATCCCTCCCTGGATGGCCTTGCCGCCCAGTATCCGGGAGCCCAGCACCACGTCGTATTCTCCGGACTCTATAAGATCGATCATGGCCGGTATCAGCTTGGGGGTGTACTGGTAATCGGGGTGCAGCATGATGATGATATCGGCCCCCAGCTCCAGGGCCTTTTTATAGCAGGTCTTCTGGTTGGCGCCGTAGCCCCGGTTGCTCTGGTGAAGATGGGTCTCTATGCCCAGTTCACGGGCCACCGCCACCGTCTGGTCGTTGCTGGCATCATCCACCAGGATCACCTTGTCCACCACGGACAGCGGGATCTCCCGGTAGGTATCGGCCAGCGTTCGGGAGGCATTATAAGCCGGAAGGACTACAACTACCATCTTCACCAATCATCTGGGATTGATACGGAAAGCGTCCTCGATGTGCTCCATTATCTTTTTCCCGCCGGTAAATTTTATGGCCACCACGTCGAAACGGCAGTCGGCTTTTCCATAAAGATCTTTCAGGTACAGGTATTTCTTGGCCAGCCGGCCGATCTGCCTCTGTTTGCTTATTCCCACAGCCTGGACCGGCTGGCCGTATTCTTCCGAGAACCGGGTCTTGACCTCTATGAATACTATGATCGGCCCGTCCCGGGCTATTATGTCGATCTCTCCGTCCCGCCCGGAGTGCCAGTTTCTCTCATCTATGACATAACCCTTTTGCGACAAAAAAGAGACGGCCAGTTCCTCCCCCCATTTACCGGCGGACGGCGTCTCTTTCATTTCAGGCTCCCAGTAAAGATTTGACCGGCTCAAAACTTTTGCGGTGAATGGCACAGGGGCCGTATCTGTTAAGTGCGGCAATATGATATCTGGTGCCGTAGCCCTTGTGCCTGTCAAAACCGTAGCCGGGGAAATCGTTATGATGGGCCCTCATCAGCGAATCCCGCAGGCATTTGGCGATTATCGATGCCGAGGCGATGGACAGGCTGAGGGAATCCCCGGCTATGACCGCCCTAGCCTCTTGGGGCTTGAGGCCCTTGGGCAATCCCCGGGGGATCCTATTGCCGTCGATCAGGACCAGGTCGGGCCTGAGATTAAGGCCGCATAGGGCGTAATTCATGGCCTTAAGCGAGGCCTGCAGGATATTGATCCGGTCGATCTCCTCGGGAGCAACGATCCCGAGGCCCACCGCCAGCGAGCTTTCGAGCACCAGTTTAAAAGCCCTCTCCCGCTGCTTTGGGCTAAGCTTCTTGGAATCGTCGATGCCCGGCAGGGCAGCCTTTGCCCTAAGGATCACCGCGGCGGCCACCACCGGCCCGGCCAGCGGACCCCGCCCGGCCTCGTCCACTCCGGCGATAAGTTTATAGCCCTGCCGCCGGTATGAGCTGTCGAACAGGTATAATTTATTGCCTTGGGACCGGCTGGCCATTTAAGCCTATTTTACCGCCGGGGCTGCGGGCTCCCTCTTCTGGGCCACCTTGGCGGCCTTGCCGGTCAGTTTACGCAGATAGAACAGCTTGGCCCTTCGGACATCGCCCTTCTTGATCACGTCGACCGCGGCGATATTGGGAGAATGAAGCGGAAATATCCTCTCCACCCCCACTCCGCCGGAGATCTTCCTGACGGTGAAGGAAGCGCCGATTCCCCGGCCCCTCTTCTGGATGACCACGCCCTGGAAGGCCTGCAGCCTTTCCTTGTCGCCCTCGATGACCCGGACCTGCACCTTTACCGTGTCCCCGGCCCGGAACTCCTGAAGATCGCTCTTGGTCTGTTCGGCCTCTATGCTTTTGATCACAGCTTGCTTGTTCATAATGGTTGATCTAAACCTCCTGATTGTTTTTTTATTATTATTTGTGGCTTCTGTAAAAATACTCTTTACCACGAAAACCCTGAATTTTCGGAAAGAAATCACCAAGAAAATGAAGATTTAATGGATGTCACTCCGTGTTACTAAAATTTCCGTGATTAAGTGGTTGGTTTCGCAGCGGTCTCTATTTATTGTTCGCTTTCTTTTAAAAAGGCGGCGTCCTGGTCGCTCAGATCGGCCTTATCCAGAAGATCGGGCCGGTGCCTTTGGGTCAGCTTCAAAGCCTGCTGTCTGCGCCACTGCTTTATCTGGGCATGGTTCCCGGAACGCAGCACCTCCGGCACCTTCATCCCCCGGTAATCTTCGGGCCTGGTGTAATGGGGATGGTCCAGCAGCCCGGTCTCGAAGGAATCGCAGTTGGCCGACTCCGGGTCGGAGATGGCCCCGGGCAGCAGCCGGACGATGGCGTCGATCACCACCAGGGCCGCCGGCTCCCCCCCGGACAGGATATAGTCGCCCAGGGAGATGTCCAGGTCCACCAGGCTCCGGTTCCTCTCGTCGATGTCCTTGTAATGTCCGCAAAGGAATACCAGATGCTCCTCTCCGGCCAGCCGCCGGGCGGTCTCCTGATTGAATACCTTCCCCCGGGGGGACAGCAGAACCACCTTGGCGTCGGGATCGGTCTTTATCTTTTCCACCGCTTCGAATATCGGCTCCGGCTTCATCACCATGCCCGGGCCGCCGCCGTAGGGAACATCGTCGCACACCCGGTGCTTGTCGTGGGCGAAATCCCGGATATTGACGATGTTGAAGTTTACGATACCCCTCTTCTGGGCCTGCCCGATGATGCTCTGTCCCAGCACCGGGGGGAACATCTCGGGAAACAGGGTCAATACGTCTATCTTCACCTTAGGCCTTCCGCATCCCTGATGACCATCACCTTTTTATCCAGGTCTATCTGCTGGATGATGTCTCCCTGACCCGGGATATAGAATTCCCCCTCCGGCCCCTTGACCAGGTAGATGTCGCCGGAGGGCATATCCTCGACCTGCGACAGCACCCCCAGCTGCCGGTTGTCCTGGGATACCACATTGAGCCCCAGCAGCTGAAAAGTATAATAACGTCCCGGCTCCAGCGGCTCCAGGCGGGAATCCGGTATGGCCAGCTCCGCCCCCCGCCAGGGCTCGGCCTGCTCGATGCTGGATATCTCGGCCAGCTTTAACAGTCCGTACTTGTTCTGGGGCGTAAAACTCTCCACCGTCGCTTCCTGGATCCGGTGGGCCAGGACCAGCAGCAGGGACTCGCCCGGCAGGAACCTTTTGGGATTGTCCGTCTCCACCCTGACCTTGAACAGGCCCTTCAGTCCGTGGCTTTTCATCACCGTGGCCACCACCACCAGGTCGTCCCTATTTATGTCCTGGGAGAGCACTTTATCCCGACGCTTTTTTACAAACGGAGCAGCCCATCCCGGTCACTCGATTATCTCCAGGGAGGTCCGCTTGCCCAGCTTGGTTCCGGCGGCCGCCAGCAGGGTCCTCAGCGACTGGGCGGTCCGGCCCTTCTTGCCGATCACCTTTCCGATATCCTCCTTGGCCACCCTCAGTTCATACACGGTGACGCTGTTCTTGGTCACTTCGCTGACGCTGACCTTTTCGGGCTGGTCCACCAGGGACTTGGAAAGGAACTCCACTAAATCCTTCAACATAATTCATCAATCCTTTTTCTTTTTGGCAGCCAACCGTTCCTTGTGGGTCTTTTTGGTTTTGGTTGACGCAAAAGTGACCATCACCTTCTTCAGATCCACCCCGTCATTGGCGGCCTGCTTCTCGGCCAGCTTGATCACCCGCATGGCCGTGCTGGAGACGATGGCGCCTTTCTTGATCCACTCCCGGGCCTTTTCCAGATCCACCCGGGCTTCCACCGGCTTGGCGGCCGGGCGATAGTATCCCAAAGTATCCAACTGGGAACCGTCTAGCTTGGACCTGGTGGTTGCCACCACGATTCTGTAGGCGGCTAATTTGTTGCTTCCGCCCCGGGACATTCTGATTGATACCGACATTTGGTTTGACACCTCCCTTGGTTGTAGTGATTATTGTTATTGATTTATTTTGATTTACTTTTATTTAACTATCGTATGGCCATTGTTTTCTATTGCATGACCGCCGTCAAAATCCCTTGGGCATCCTGAAGCCCCGGCCCTTTGAATTCATCATCTGCTTCATCATCTTCTGGCTCATCTCGAACTGGTTCAGCAGGCGATTGACCTCCTGGACGCTGGTGCCGCTGCCCGAGGCTATCCGCTTGCGCCGGCTGCCGTTGATGATCTGGGGGCGGTTCCTCTCCTGCGGGGTCATGGAGCCGATGATGGCCTCGATCCTGCTTAGGGCCTTATCGTCGATCTCGGCGTTCTGGGGAAGTTTGGCCGCCCCGGGGATCATGGCCATTATCTCCGACATGGAGCCCATCTTCTTGATCTGTTTCATCTGCTGGGAGAAGTCCTCCAGGGTGAAGCTCTGTTTGCGGACCTTCTCCTCCATCTTGGCGGCCTGCTTCTGGTCAAAGACGTTTTGGGCCTTCTCCACCAGGCCCACCACGTCGCCCAGGCCCAGGATCCGCGAGGCCATCCGGTCGGGATGGAACGGCTCCAAAGCGTTGAGCTTCTCGCCCAGTCCGATATATTTGATGGGCTTTCCGGTGACGGCCCTGAGGCTTAGGGCCGCCCCGCCCCGGGCATCGCCGTCCAGCTTGGTCATGATCACGCCGGAAAGCTCCAGCTGCTGGCCGAATTGCGAGGCGATATTGACCGCGTCCTGCCCGGTCATCCCGTCCACCACCAACAGGACCTCGTGGGGCTTGACCGCCGCCTGGACCGCCTTCAGCTCCTCCATCATCGGCTGGTCAATGTGCAGGCGGCCGGCGGTGTCCAATATCAGCCAGTCTGCCAGCCGCTTGACCGCCTCGTGCTGGGCGGATTTGCAGATGTCCACCACATCGGTGGTGTCCTTTTTAAAGAAGTCACAGCCCACCTGCTGGGCCAGTATCTCCAGCTGTTCGATGGCGGCCGGGCGGTAGACGTCGGCCGCGGCCAGCATCACCCGGCGGCCTGGCTGCAGCAGGCTCTTGGCCAGCTTGGCGCAGGTGGTGGTCTTGCCGGAGCCCTGCAGACCGCAGACCATCACCACCGTGGGCGGCTGGGAGGCCATTCTCAGCGGCTCGTTCTTGGTGCCCAGGGTGGCGGATAATTGCTCGTGGACTATTTTAATGAACTGCTGGCCGGGGGTGATACTGTTAAGCACCTCGGCCCCCAGGGCCTTTTCTTCTATCGCCGCAACGAAATCCTTGACCACCTTGTAATTGACGTCGGCCTCTAAAAGAGCCCGTTTGACCTTCTGGGAGGCTTCTTTTATATTATCCTCGGAAAGTTTGCCCTTTCCGGTGAGATCTTTGAACAGACCTGTGAGTTTTTCTGATAATGAGTCGAACAATTTTTACTTAATATTAAATTACAAATACAAAACGCCGTCAGTTGTACTGCGTTAATTCCTCAGGTTCCGCCAGGAATTTGGCGTTGCACGGCTTTACTGATCCCCTTTTAACCACCAAGACACCCCAGCTTTTTCGGGGTTCACGTATCTTATTGTTACCTGTGGTTCTCAAGGCACAAATTATTATCTGGGCCTATGAGTCTCAATGACAGTCAAACACTTATAACAGCCCTAAAGATCTATGCTTTTCGAAGACCGCCTCGGCCAGCTTGTCCAAAGCCTCGAAATCATCTTTGCGCGGCGCGCCCTTGATGTAGACCGGCTCCAGCAGTTCGGCCTTAAGGTTGGCCAACAGCGATTTGACGGTCTCCACCGCCTTGCTGCCCCAGCCGTATGATCCGATGATGCCCAGAAACTTGGTCTTGGGCCTTAAGGCCCCCACCAGCGCCGCGGCATACAGCCCCTGGGGATGCGGCCCCACCAGGACGGTGGAGGTGGCCAGAATGACCGTGGCGGCGTCCACCAGCGAGGCGGCCAGTTCGCCCAGGTCGGTCTTGGTCAGATTGAACGGTTTGACGGCGATGCCTTTTTTGACCAGGGCCTCGGTAAGATGCTTGACCATGTCCTCGGTGCTGCCGTGCATCGAGACCCAGGGTATCACCACTTCGTTTTTGACATTCTCCGAGCTCCAATCCCTGTAGGCCTCCACGATGTGGAACGGCTTTTTGTAGACCGGCCCGTGGGTGGGGGCGACCAGGTCCAGATCCATGGTATCCAGCTTCTGCAGGTTCTTGACTATGGAGGGGCGGAAGGGCATCATGATCTCGGCGTAATATCGCTTGGCGCCCTCCAGCACCGTATCGTCGCAGGCCAAGATGTCGGTGGTGGCCAGGTGCGAGCCCAAAAAGTCGCCGGAGAAGAGGATCTTGTCCTCCCTCAGATAGCTGAACATGGTCTCCGGCCAGTGCACCCAGGGAGCCAGGATGAACTCAACTGTCTTGTCGCCCAGCGATAGCGTCTCCCCGTCCCCGACCACCTGGAACCGGCCCTCCGTGATGTGCAGCAGGTCCATCAAAAACCCTTTGCACTTCTCGTTGGTCACCACCACCGCCTTAGGGAATTTCTCCGCCAGGAACCCGATGGAGCCGGAATGGTCCTGCTCGGCATGGTTGCAGATGATGTAATCCAGCTGCTTGACATCGTGCTCGGCCAGGTTGGCCAGCAGTTCATCATACTTGGCCGGATCCACCGAGTCCACCAGGGCGGTCTTCTGACTGCCCTTTATCAGGTAGGAATTATAGCTGGTGCCGTGCGGCAGGGGGATCAGTTCGTCGAACAGCCTGCGGTCCCAATCCTGCACCCCGACGGCGTAAATGTTCTTCTTTAATTCTCGAATCATCTTATTCAAACCCCGTACGCAAAGCCGATATAAAGTCGGCTAGATTATGAACGCCTATCGAACCGCAAAGCCACCAAAAGCGTTAAGACATGAACCCTTTATCTTTGTGCCTTAGTGCCTGGGTGGTTTTTCCCTCAGTCTTCCGGCTCAAAGGCGTCCTTGGCGGCGCCGCACACCGGGCAGACCCAGTCGTCGGGCAGGGATTCGAAACTGGTGCCGGGCTGTATCCCGTTATCGGGATCGCCGATGGCCGGAT
The DNA here is from genome assembly GCA_031082425.1 of Candidatus Edwardsbacteria bacterium. Taxonomy (NCBI): domain Bacteria; phylum Candidatus Edwardsiibacteriota; species Candidatus Edwardsiibacteriota bacterium. The sequence continues at coordinate 193,871 of JAVHLB010000004.1, forward strand.
CGTACTCATAACCGCAGACAGTGCAGGTGTACTTCTTCATTTTGGCTCTCCTCTCTGTTGGGGCAATTCATGAATTGCCCTTTCTTTTATAGTTGGGGCACGGCATGCCGTGTCCTTACTTTGCGATATACGATGGCGCGTTCTTCTGGGTCTTCCCGCCTTTTATCCGGTGATAGTAATCGTAGGTCATGGGGAGGCCTTCGGCCAGGACCTCCGATTCCACCACCTTCCCGATGAACAGGGTGTGGCTGCCCAATTCCACCGATTGGACCACCTCCAGGTCGAAATGAGCCAGGCTGTGGTCCAGTATCTTGGGGTTGCCGCTGGAGCAGACCTGGTATTTGACCCCGCTGAACTTGTCCACCTGGCGTCCGCACTTGAAGCCGAAGGTGCCGATGGTGGTGAGCGGCGTCTCCTGGGACAGCACCGCGATCGAGAATTTTTTTGAACTCTTGATGAACTCGTTGGTCAGGTTCTGGCAGTTGAGACTGACCGCCATCAACGGCGGCTCGGCCGTCACCTGAAAGACGGTGTTGGCTATCTGGCCGTTCAGCTTTCCCTCCCTGAAGCTGGAGACCACATACATCCCGTAGCTGATCAGCCGGAAAGCGTTGGGATCCATCATATCCCCCTGATGGCTTTTATCTGCGCCGCCCGGTCCCGGTGTTTGAAGATGGCCGCTCCGGCCACCAGCACCCCGGCCCCGGCCTCCCTGGCCTGATGTGCGGTCTCGGGGTTGATGCCCCCGTCTATGGATATTATGGCTTTGGTCCTTCCCTGCTTTTTGAGGGCGGACAACTGCCGGACCTTGTCCAGCGCTTCCGGCATGAATTTCTGCCCGCCGAATCCGGGATGGACGCTCATCACCAGGAAAAGGTCTATCCCTTCTATGGCCGGCAGGGCCTTGTCCAGCGGGGTCTCTGGGTTGACCGACAGGCCGACCTTTACCTTGAGTTCTTTGACCTGCTCCACCGCCGCCGGCAGGTCATCGATGGCCTCGGCGTGAATGGTGATGTAATCGGCCCCGGCCCGGGCAAACTCCGGAGCGTATTTCAGGGGGTCGCTGATCATCAAATGGGCGTCCAGCGGAAGCCGGGAGATCCTTTTAATGGCTTCCACGATGAAAGGCCCGAAGGTGAGGTTGGGAACGAAGTGCCCATCCATCACGTCCAGGTGCAGCCAGTCGGCCCCGCCCTGCTCCACCGATCTGATCTCGCTTTTTAGATCTGCAAAATCCGCCGACAGCAGAGAGGCCGCTATTTTGATCATCTCCGGCATCCCTACTGGGTGCTGACCGCCAGGTTGACGGTGTCGCCCTGCTTGATGACGAATCCGGGCTGGGGGGCCTGCAACATGACGGTCCCCGGCTCCAGGGCCTGGCCGGAGATGTACTTGATCTGGCCTATCACCAGGCCCTGGCCCACCAGCTGGCCCTGGATCTCGGCCAGCTTGCGGCCCACCAGGTCGGGCATCAGCATCTTGCCGGTGGGGCCCTTGCTTAAGGTCAGCTTGATGGCGCTTTTCTTGGCCAGCAGGGCCCCGGCCGCCGGGCTGGATGATACCACGCATCCCAGGGCGATGGAATCGCTGGAGATGCTGTCCACCTCAGTCACCGCCAGTCCCAGCCGGTCGATCAGGTTGATGGCCCGCACCGAGGACAGACCGGCCAGATACGGCACCGGGACCTTCTCCTCACCCCGGTTGATGATCACCCGCACCTTGCGCCTTTTCTTGACCATCATCCTGGGTTCGGGGTCCTGGGAGATGATGGAGCTGTCGGGCAGAGCGGCGTCATAGCGCCAGCCGGCGTTCACCAGTTCCAGCTCCCGGGCCTGCAGGATCTCCTGAGCCTGTTTCAGGCCCAGGCCGCGGACATCTGGCACCTCCACCACCGAGCCCTGGCGGACGATCAGCGGCATCAGCACGAAGTTGGCCAGCAGAAATCCGGCCAGGAAGACCAGCAGCACCCAGATCACATTGCGCCACAGCCGGGGAAGTTTTTTGAAAAATTTAGGCATTTATTATTCCGGTTCGACGTCGGTGCTTATCCAGAGGTTGACATTGGAGCCCTTGGCGACCTTGGATCCCGGCGAGGGATCCTGTCGGATCACCAGGCCCGGATCCTGCTCCTCGTCGTAGACATATCGGATGCCGCCCACGTTAAGGCCGGCCTGCTTGATCATCTCCTGGGCCCGGGACCGGCCCCAGCCGCGCACCGAGGGCACCGCCACCTCTCCGGCCCCGGCGCTGACTATCAGGTCCACCGCGCTGTCCTTGGACACCTTCAGCCCGAACACCGGATTGCTGGATATCACCCCGTCCTTCTCCACCGAGTCGGAGGGCTGCATTATCACCTGTCCCAGCTTAAGCCCGGACTGCTGCAGCACCACCGTGGCCTGGGCCAGAGGCAGGCTCTTCATATTGGGCACTTCGGCCCCGGCGCTGTTGGGCCACACCTTGACCGTCCACCCTTTGCGGACCTTGCTGCCCGGCACCGGATCCTGCTTGCTGACCGTCCCGTCCGGCACGGTGGGATCGCTGATGGCCGTCTCCTCGTACACCCGGAATCCGCGGCCCTCCAGCAGCGATTTGGCGATCTCGACCTTCTTGCCGGTGACATCCGGCACCTCGGACATCTCCAGGATCGGCTGGATAAAGGCCCAGAATAAAATGGTGGTGATCAGGCCGGACAGGGCCCCCGAGAGGATCGCCACCCATACGTTCTTTTTGTTGCTGGTCTGCTCGTATATCGGCATAGCTTTCTCCTGGATTGGTTTTATATGTTTTTACTTTTTATTAAGCGGGCGGCAAAGGCCCCGTCCATCTGATGGAGCTGCGGCCAGGCGGCCAGAAAACCGTCCTGGGCCAGCGCTGCCGGAAGATATTTTTCGGCCGGGTCCAGCCGGAATTCGGGATGGCGGATCAAAAAACCCTTTACCTGATCCTGGTTCTCCTCCGGGGTCAGGGTGCAGGTGCTGTACACCAGCGCCCCGCCTGGCTTGACCAGCCCTGCGGCATTTTCCAGGATCCGGCTCTGCAGCCCGGCCATCCGCTGGATATCGGCCTCCCTGATCCGCCAGCGCAGGTCCAGCCGCCGCCGAATGACGCCCAGCCCGGTGCAGGGCACATCGGCCAGGACCAGATCGAAAGCGGTTTTGAATTTTATATCAACGGCATCGCCGTTGATCAAATACCATGAATCCAAGCCCAGCCGGATGAAATTCTCCCTGACCCTGGGCAGTTTCCGGAAACTTCGGTCCAGGGCGAACATATCCGCCCGGCCGCCGGCCTGCTCCAGGGCCAGCCCGGCCTTGCCCCCCGGAGCCGCGCAGAGGTCTAAAATGTTGTCGCCTTCCTTGGCACCAAAAAGCATCCCCGCCGCCTGGGCGCTGAAATCCTGAAAATAGAAATGCCCCCGGACAAATAATTCATTATCAACCAGTCCGGAAGGGTTGTCTATTTCTATGGCCTGGGGAAGGATTTCCAGGCATTTGGGCCCAAACCCGCCAGCCTTAAGTTGTTCGAATAAATTTTCGGCCGAGGCCTTCAGACGGTTGGCCCTTATGATCACCGGGGCCGGAGAATTATTGAATTCCAATATCTTTAGGGCATCATCCCAGCCCAATTGCTTGGCCCATCTTTCGATCAGCCATTCCGGATGGGAATATTCGATGCCGGCATCTTTAACTTTATCCCCGGTATCGGGTTTTTTCAGATATTTTTTGTTCCTAATTATATCCCGCAGCACGGCGTTTGTCAAGCCAATTATCTCTTTCCGGCCAAAGCGTTTAACCAGTTCAACGCTTTCATTTACCGCTGCAAATGCCGGGATTTTGTCCAAAAATGCAACCTGATACAACCCCAACCGCAAGATATTGGCTTCCAATGTATTCAGTGATTTAAGGCCCCTTTTAAGCGACCCATCCAGCAGCCAGTCCAGTTTGGCCCTTTGCCTGAGCACCCCGGACACCAATTCCCTGGCCAGGTTCTGGTCGACCCGGGAAAGCCCGGCCTGGCTGAAATATTTTCTCAATATGCTGTCGCTGAATTCGGTATTCTGATCTATGGCCGACAGGATATTGAGAGCGGTTTCTCTGGCCGTCACTTAAACTTCCTTTCCCAGCAGGGAGAAAAATCCCGCCTGGACCTTTTCCATGTCCACCGTGGTGTTGTTGCACGGTCCGTGGGGGCGCTGGTTCAAAATGCCGTAGACCGGGATGGGGTAGGCATCCAGGATCCCCGAGACCAGGTCCCGTTCGCAGGCCACCGCCAGGATCAGGGTCGGCTTGATCTCCACGATCAGCCGCCGGGCCAAGGTTCCTCCGGTGGCCACTGCGATCCTGGCGTTGATTTTTCCAGAAAGCTCGGCCAGCTTGGAGATGGCACATTTGCCGCATCTCCGACAGTTCCCGATATCCGATGTTACCCGATATTGGCAGTCGCTCAGCTGCAGGCAGTGCGGCAGCAATATCATTATCCGGCCGGGATCGACCCGCTTTCTGGTGGCCCGGACCAGGGCATTGTTGAATTCCACGAAAGACTCCCCCACCCTCTCCCGGCCGATGCCCAGCAGAAATCCCAGAAAAAGGTTTATGGGGTAGAGCACCTTGACCGTCACCTGTTTTTTCCCGTGGGGGAACAGGAAATCCCTTTCGGTTATGGCCGACAGGAAAAGCAGGAACAGTCCGCCGCTGACCACCAGCAGGAACAATGCTGCCGCGGCTCCGGCGGCATAGAACATCCATTCCGACAGCAGCTGCAGGCGGGGCATCACCAGCCAGAAAAGCAGCATCACCCCGCTGCCCAGGATGGCCAGGCTGGCGAAGGACAGGGCCAAAAACAACCTCTTGCTGCCGGTCATGATAACTTTTCCCCCACCAGCGGCTTGTATCCCCGGATGAATTCGTCCCCGCTCATCGCATTTTTTCCCTGTGGTTTTAGTTCCGTCAAGATGACCGACCCGTCCAGGGTTTTAACCGCCAGTCCGCTGTTTTTGTCCGTTGCCACTACTTGCCCCGGTAGTAATTCGTAATTTTCAATTTTCAATTTGCAATTTGTCAGTATATTCAGGATCTCTAATCGTTTCCCTTTGAACAGGGCAAAGGACCCCGGCCTGGGGGTCAGCCCCCGGATCTGGTTCTGTATCTCTATGGACTTCCGTTTCCAGTCTATATGCCCGTCGGCCGATGAAAGCTTTGGAGCATAGGTCACCAGGGACTCATCCTGTTTTTTAAACTCTGCCTTGCCTGTCTTCAAAATATCCAAACTACTGGAGATCAGATCTGCCCCCAGCTTGGCCAGCCTGGCTTCCAGCATCCCGGCGTTTTCATCGTCGGTGATCGGCACCTCCTGCTGCAGGATGATGTCCCCGGCGTCCATCCTGTCGTTCATCAGGATAGTGGAAACACCTGTCGCCTTGTCCCCATTTATCAAAGCATGATTGATGGGTGCCGCCCCGCGGTATCTGGGAAGCATCGAGGGGTGCAGGTTGACCGCGCCGTATTTCGGGATGTTCAGGATGTCGCTGGGGAGTTTGAGCCCGTAAGCCACCACCACCAACGCTTCGGGGGCCAGGCTGGAAACAGCCTGGATTATTTGATCCTGTTTCAGATTGCCGGGCTGTTGAACCAATAAACCCAGCTCCAAAGCCTTCTGCTTGACCGGGGAAAAGACAATGCTGCGGCCCCGGCCCGCCGGCCGGTCCGGCTGGGTAAAAACCGCCAAGACCTCGTGCCCCTTTTGATGAATGGCCTCCAGGGTGGACAGGGCAAACCCCGGGGTCCCCATAAAGATTATCCGCACTTTGAACCGCCTTTATTGTCATTGGCCGGTTTGCGCCCCCCATAGATCAGCCACAGTATTCCGCCCAGCAGCGAGATGGCGATAGCCACCAGATGGTATAAAAACCCCAGGGAAAGGGCTGCCGACCTGACCACCCCGGCCCGGCCGAAGAACAGGATGAACGCCCCCTCCTGCAGCCCCCAGCCGTTGATGGACAGTGGGATCATGCTCACTGCTGCTATCACCGGCATGTACAGGAAGAAGGGAATTATTGAAATGGATATCCCCATCGATACGGCGATGAAATAGGCCGTAAAAACCACGAACAACTGGACCATCAGCGATTGGATGAAAGCCCAGAACACTTCGTTTTTATGGGTGCGATATATGTACAGGGAATGATAGAAATCGATCAGGTGATTTTCAATCCTCTCTACCAGTGGAAGTTTCAGGACCCAACGGAACTTCTTCACCAGAGATTTATTCAGGAACAGGGCCACGAACAGCAACACCGCCACGATGACTATGACCATGACCCTCAGCAGGAACAATTCTTCCCCAGTCTTGGCCACCAAGACCAATCCTACGATGCCGGTGATGATCACCCCGAAAAGACCGATGAAGCGATCCACCAGCACCGAGGCCAAGGCTTCGGATTTTTTATTGCAGTCATTCACAACCAAGTAGGCCCGGGCCAGGTCGCCCCCCACCGTGGTGGGCAGAAAATTCCCGAAGAACAGCCCGTTCAGAAAATATCGGAAGAGTCTCCAGTAGCCGGCTCTGATTCCTCTGGCCGATAGCAATATCCGCCAGCGCCATGTGCAGAACGCATTGACTATGAAGTAGGCCACAAAAGCCCCTATCAGGTACCAGTGATCAATGTTTTTAAAGGTCGCTGTCAGCTCCTGGGGATCTTTTTTATAGGGCCAAAGTATCCACCCGATCAGTCCCAGGCTGACCAATATCCTCAGGATCAGCAGGGAGGTTTTCTTTATCTTTTCTCTCATTTCACTTTATAAATCGTTGGCAGTGCGTTTGCCCTGAAGAAAATACCTGACCGCTATGCTGCCCCGGTACATTTCGGCCCTGATCCTGCTGTCGCTGGCGGCTCTTAACTTCTGGACCTCCCGGCGTTTTTTCCAGACCAGCCGGGGGTTTTCCGCCATCCATAAACCCGCCTGGACAATGGCCCGGGCCCACTCCAGGTTGCCGGATGCCAAGGCTTTCAAGAAAGCCATCCCCTCCAGCGCCAGCCGCAGGGGCCAGATCCACAGCAGGCTGACCAGCGAATAGTTCTTCCACAGCATCAGCAGGCTGTTGCGGTGGTTAAGGTACATCTTGCGGAAATTGCCGGCCGGCAGGGAGCCTCCGGATAGATGATAGATCACCGACCCGGGGACGGCTGTCACCCGGTGCCCGGCCAGGTGCATCCGCCAGGCCAGGTCTATCTCCTCCATATGCATGAAGAAATCCTGGTCCAGCAGGCCCACCTTGTCCAGCACGCTCCGGCGGTATATGGAGGCCGATCCCGAGGCCCAGAAGATATCTTTCTGGTCATGGTCGTACTGCCCCAGGTCCTTCTCCTTGCAGTCGAACAGGCGGCCCAGACAATAGGGAAAGCCGAAAATATCCATCATGCCCCCGGCCCCTCCGGAATAATCGAACAGGCTGCGATCCTTAAGCCACAGGATCTTGGGCTGGGCCGCAGCTATGGTGTCGTCCTGGTCCAGTTCGGAGGACAGCTTGCCCAGCCAGTCCGGTTTGACCTCGGTGTCATTGTTCAGGAGAACGATATATTTCTCGGTGGTGGAACGGATGCCCAGGTTGCAGCCGCCGGCATATCCCAGGTTCTGTTGGGAGGAGATCACTTCTATCTGCGGATAGTTTTGTTTGGCCCATTGGGGGCTTCCGTCCCGCGAGGCATTGTCCACCAGGTAGATCCGGAAATTGTCATATTCGGTCTGGGCCAGGGACCGCAGACAGTCGGCCAGCATCTGTTGGCCGTTGTGATGCGGTATTATTATGGCTGTGGCGGTTGACATGGCTGCGATATCCCCCGTTAGATCCCGGTTGACAGGCGTTCGGCCAGACGGGCCGGCAAACCGGCCCGGATTATCTTTCCCTGGGCGGATTTGATGTCGTACTCCACCCGCCGTATGGCCACTTCCATTCTTTCCCCGTCGCAGATGGCATAGGTGGCCCTAGGGTCGCCGTCCCTGGGCTGCCCCACGCTGCCCACGTTGATTATATATCTCCGGTCCCTCTCCAGGTGAACGTACTCCCGGCCGGCTATGCTGCACTTGCCCTGGGCGTCGCATTCCCAGAATACGGGCTGGTGGGAATGGCCGACAAAACAAAGCCTTTCGCCAAATTTTTCAAACTGGTATTCGGCCTCATCCAGCGACAGGATATAATGCCAGTCCTCCGGCTTATGGGGAGTGGAGTGAACCATCAGCATTTCGTTTCCCTGAATGCTGGATTTTAGATTAAGTGGTAGTTTTTTGAGGAGGTCCCTTTCCCCCGAGGTTAGCTTTTTCCCCGTCCATTCCGCCGCTTTGCGGGCATTAAGATTGAAGTTGGAAAGATCCAGCAGGCCCACCGCCCCATGGTCGTGATTGCCGGCAATGACCTTATCGGTAAGCCCGCCTACCTCCGCCAGGCACTCGGCCGGATCGGCGCCGTAACCTACGGTGTCGCCCAGGCAAAATATGTCCTTGATCCCTTTTTGTTTGATATCGGCCAGCACCGCGGCCAGGGCTTCATGGTTGCCGTGTATGTCTGATATTAAGGCGCACCGCATCTTATCTTTCCTTTTTTCCCATATCCTTGAATATCTTGTCCAGCACTCCGTTTATGAAGCGCCCGGATTCCTCGTCCCCGAACTTCTTGGCCAGTTCGATGGATTCGTCGATGGCCACCTTGGGGGGCACCTGCTCCTCAAGATGCTGCAATTGAGCCACCCCCAGACGGATGATATTCCGGTCGATCAGGGCCATGCGGTCTATGGTCCAGTTCTGGGCCGCTTTCACGATGACCCGATCGATGCTGTCCAGGTTGGTGATCACGGCATTGACCAGGACCCCTGAAAACTCGACCATTTCAGGATCCTCTGGATTCCGGTGTTTAAGGTCATACAGCGCCTTCTCCACCAGGTCCCCGGTGACGTCCACCTGGTACAGGGCCTGCAGGGCCAGTTCTCTTGATTTTCTTCGGGAGCCCATCGGTTCCTTATATCTTCCGGTAGAGGTCGGTCAGCTCGATGGCCGACAGGGCCGCCTGCCATCCCTTGTTGCCGGCCTTGCTGCCGGCCCGGTCCAGGGCCTGGTCCAGGTTGTCGGTGGTGATCACTCCGAACACCGTGGGCACCCCTGAATTCATGGAGACCTGGGCCACCCCCTTGGCCACCTCGGCCGCGATATAGTCGAAATGCGGGGTATCGCCCCGGATGACGGCCCCCAGGCAGATGACCGCCTGATATTTTTTGGATGCGGCCACCCTGGCAGCCACCCCGGGGATCTCAAAGGAGCCCGGCACCCAGACCAGCTCCACGTTGGCGTCGCTCCCGCCGTGCCTGGTTATGCAGTCCAAGGCCCCGTCCACCAGGCGCTGGCTTATCAGGTCGTTGAACCGTGACACCACCAGGCAGAATTTTTTGTCGGCCGCGCTTAAGTGGCCCTCGATTATCTTTGGCATTTTAACCCTCCTTAAAATAATGAATGTTCCGTTAACGGATCAGCTGAGGCAGAAATTCTTGTCCAGCAGATGTCCCATCTTGTCGCGCTTGGTCTTCATATAGCGGGCGTTGGCCGGGGTGCAGGGCACCTGACTGGCGATCCGCTTTACTATCTTCAGGCCATAGCCCTCCAGGCCGGCGATCTTATCGGGGTTGTTGGTGATCAACCTGATGCTGGAGAGGCCCAGGTCGGCCAGTATCTGGGCCCCGATGCCGTAGTCCCTCTCGTCGGCGGCGAAGCCCAGGGCCAGGTTGGCTTCGATGGTGTCCATCCCCTGGTCCTGCAACTTATAGGCCTTCAGCTTGTTGAACAACCCGATGCCCCGGCCCTCCTGCCTCATGTACAAAAAGACCCCCCGGCCCTCCTGGTCGATCATCTTCATGGCCCCCGCCAGCTGGTCCCCGCAGTCGCAGCGGCTGGAGCCCAGAATGTCCCCGGTCAGGCACTGGGAATGCACCCGCACCAGGATATTTTTCCGGTTCCTGACCGCCCCCTTGACCAGGGCCAGATGATGGTAGTTCTCGATCAGGTCTTCGTACACCACCAGCCGGAACTGGCCGTATTTGGTGGGCAGCCTGGTCTCCAGCACCGGCATCACCAATTTTTCCTTCTTCCGGCGGTATTCTATCAGATCCTTGATGGTGATGATCTTCAGTTTGTGCCTGGCGGCGAAGGCAAAAAGTTTTGCACCCCGGGCCATGGTGCCGTCGTCGGAGATGATCTCACAGATCACCCCGGCCGGATACAGTCCGGCCAGCCGGGCCAGGTCCAGGGCCGCTTCGGTATGTCCGGTCCGCCGCAGCACCCCGCCCTCGGCCGACATCAGGGGGAATACATGGCCGGGCCGGGCCAGATCGGAGGGCCGGGTCTTGGGGTGGATCAGGGTTTTGATGGTGGCCGCCCGGTCATGGGCGGAGATGCCGGTGGTGGTGCCCTTTACGGCATCCACCGAAATGGCAAAGTTGGTGCCCAGCTTGGCGGTGTTGCGCTCCACCATCGGGCCCAGATCCAGCGCCTCCAGCCTCTGTCGGGCTAGCGACGCGCAGACCAGGCCCCGCCCCTCCTTGGCCATGAAGTTCACCGCTGCCGGCGTCACCCTGGCCGCGGCCATCACCAGGTCCCCTTCGTTCTCGCGGCACTCATCATCCACCACAATGATCATTTTGCCGGCCCTGATGTCGCGGATGGCCTCGGAAATGGAGTTGAATTTAGGTTTACCGTTCATCGTTTCCTTATAAAATAACATTCCGGATTTGGCCACATAACGCACATTAATCACAAAATACATCTCTTGGTTTTGATTTGTGCCTTTTGTGGTTGAATTGTCACTTGCCTTTTATTATTGACTCGGTGTATTTGACCATCATATCGAATTCCAGGTTTACCCTGTCACCTGTTTTTCGGTGTTTCAGGTTGGTATGGTCCAGGGTATGGGGAATGACGGCTGTCCAGAATCCGTCAGGCTCTTTGCGTGACACGGTCAGGCTGATGCCGTCCACCGCCACCGATCCCCGGTCAACTATGTACTTCCAATGCCCTGAGCCTGTCGATATCTTGATCTCGGTGCTGTCCGGCCGGCGGATGATCTTGGAGATCTTTGCTGCGCAGTCGATATGGCCGGACACAAAATGGCCGCCAAACCTGTCTCCGGCCTTCAGGGCCCTTTCCAGATTGACCGGAGCCCCAGCTTTGATCTCAGAAAACGAAGTTTTGCTGATGGTCTCCCGGCTGAGGTCGGCGGAAAAGCCCCCGGCGACCATCCTGGCCACGGTCAGGCAGGCCCCGTTGACAGCGATGCTCTCACCCAAAACCAGGTCGGACCACCCGGCCGCAATATCGATCTGGGCCGAATGCCCGGCATTTTTGAAGGCCTTGATGGTGCCTATCTGCTCTATCAGTCCGGTGAACATATCAATCCCTCGCCGGGTAGGCTTCGACTAAAATATCATCGCCCACCGGCCGGGCCTTCAGATCGCGAAGCTTGAAGGCCTCGGCGATGTTTTTCAGACCCAGCTGGCCGAAAGGCGGGACCCCGTCCCCCCCGATGATAGTGGGCGTATAAAGGAGGCTCAGCTTGTCGACCAGCCCCGCTTTTAAAAATGACGTGGCCAGGCCGCTGCCTCCCTCGACCAGGAGGTTGCAGTATTCATGAAGCCCCATCTGGCGCAGCAGTTCCTTTATGTCCACCATTCCGTCCGGCAGGGCCCGGATTGTCCAGATCTCTATTTCTTTCTTTTCCAGTTCCGCTTTCCTGCTGGGATCAGCCTGGTCGGTGGTTATCATCACCGTCTTGGCAATGGATTGATCAAATATCTTGGAGTTGATCGGACTCCTTAGGGTGCTGTCGACCACGAACCTGGTGGGCTGCTTGTGATCCGGATTATCAACCAGCCGGACGGTCAGCTGGGGATCGTCCTTGGTCACCGTGCCGCTGCCCACCATGATGGCCTCCGATTCCAGCCGCAGTTTATGCACTAGTTCAAGGGATTCCTTCGACGACAGCCCACGGGACTCCCCGCCCGGGACAGCGATCCTGCCGTCCAGGCTTAAAGCCATTTTCAGGACGGTGAAGGGGTACCCGGTGGTCATGTATTTCCGGTAAACTTCGTTCAATCCTTGGGCTTCTTTTTCCATCACTTTTCCTATCGTTTCGATTCCGGCTTTTCTGAGTTCTTCGGCTCCCTTACCATTGACATTGGGGTTGGGATCATCCATTCCGTACACTACGGTTTTGATTCCGGCTCCGATGATTGCCTGGGTGCAGGGCGGGGTCCTTTTTCCGCTGTGGCAGCAGGGCTCCAGGCTGACATACAGGATGGCCCCCCCGGCCTGTAGTCCAGCCTGTTCCAGCGCCTCAACCTCGGCATGATTCATTCCGGCCTTTTGGTGATACCCCCGGCCCACCACCCGGCCGTCCTTGACGACTATGGCGCCCACCATGGGATTGGGCCAGGTCCGGCCTTTGGCCTTAGCCGCCAGCTCCAGGGCCATCATCATGTATCGTTTATGTTCTCCCATCTGGCTCACGCATTGACAAATAAAAACCCCGAATAAGCCTAAAAGACTCCTTCGGGGAAACCAAAACAGACAGCCCTTGCGCAAAACGCTGCTTGCATTCAGGCCCTGTTAAACCTTCTTTCATCCGGACTTTCCCCCTCCGCTCAACCATTGAAAGAGCAGATTGTATCAGGTATTGTGGAGGGACCGTCGGCCCCGGAATCTCACCGGGTCGATCCTTAATGGATTTGCGGGCTTTGTCCGTCAGGCTTATTTTGCGGACCTACCGCCGATCGGGGAATCTCACCCCGCCCCGAAGGTGTGGTAAATATATCCCATTATCGAGATAATGTCAATATTCAAATGCCTTTAAGGGCCGACTGTTGTTCCAGCAGGCTGTCCACAAAAGCGACCTGATCGAAAGCCAGCAAGTCATCCAGCCCCTCCCCCACCCCGGTGAACAAAACCGGGATCTTCAGCTCCATGGCTATGGCCAGCACTATGCCGCCCTTGGCGGTGCCGTCCAGCTTGGTGAGGATTATGCCGTCTATCCTGGCCGCCTGGGAAAATAATTTTGCCTGGCTGACGGCGTTCTGTCCGGTGGTAGCATCCAAAACCAGTAAAGTGAGATGCGGAGCTCCGGGCATCTTCTTGCCGATGGTGGAGTATATCTTGCCCAGCTCGTCCCGCAGATGCTTCTGGGTATGCAATCTGCCGGCGGTATCTATCAAAAGATGGCTGATCTCCCTGGCCGCGGCCGATTCCACCGCATCGTAGGCCACGCTGGCCGGGTCGGCCCCGGTCTTACTGCCGATGAACTCCACCCCCAGCCGGTCGGCCCATTTTTTAAGCTGCTCGATGGCGGCCGCGCGGTAGGTATCACCGGCGGCCAGCATCACCCGCCGGCCCTGTTCTTTCAGGTAATGCGCCAATTTGGCGATGGAGGTGGTCTTGCCCGACCCGTTGACCCCGATGATCAGCCATACCTGCGGCTTTATTTCGAAATTTGAGATTTGAGATTTGAGATTTGAATTCAGGGAGAGTATCCCCGTCATCTCGCCCTTCAGCCGTTCCATGGCCGTTTGGTCGCTCGGGTCGTTCCTGACAGCGTTGATCAGCCTTTCACCGGCCTCCACCCCGACATCCGAAAGGATAAGAAGCTCTTCCAGTTCCGACAGTTCCTGAGGAGACAGCGATCTTTTGCCGGTGATCAGGCCGACCGTTTTATGCCAGATGCCCGTCCGGGTCTTATTCAGGCCGTCCCTGATGGTTTTGATCAGGGGCACGGCTACCACTTTTTGAAGCGCCAGAACAGCATGAAGGCCACCACCGAGACCAGGGCCAGTCCCATCACCATCCAGAAGGCCGCCGGGTGCCAGGAAAGGGGGATGCCGACGTTCATGGAGAAGGCGCTGACCACGAAGGTGGGCACCATGATGCCGATGGTGATGATGTTCAGGGTCTTCATCAGCACGTTGAGGTTGTTGCTGACGATGGAGGCTCTGGCGTCCATCATGCTGGCCAGGATGTTGGAATATATCTCGGCTTGCCGGTAGCACTGGTTGTTCTCGATGATGATGTCGTCCAGGAATTCCAGCTCCTCGGGCGAGAAGTCGATCTTGGCGGCATTGGTCTTGAGTTTTTCTATCAGCATGGAATTTGAGTTGATGGCATTCAGGTAATAGACCAGGCTCTTCTCCAGGGTGAACAGGTTCAGCAGGTATTTGTTCTCCATGGAGGAGCTGATCTTGTCCTCCAAAGAATCGGTTATCATGTTTATTATCTTCAGGTGCTCCAGGTAATGAAAGATGGATCGGTAGATCAACTTAAGCAGCAGGTCGTTCAGGGATGCCACCCGCTGGAACTGTTTCCCCTCGAACAGCGGAGACTCTTCCGGCATCACCACGATCAGCCGGTCCTTGAAAAGGAATAGGCCGACCGATGACACCTTGAACAGCAGTTCGTCCTGGGAGGAGTAGTTCTTGGGCCGTTTGAATATCAGGGCCGCATGGTCCGGCTCGAATTCCAGCCGCGACAATTCATCGGGATCCAGGGCCGAGGTCAGGGTGTGCTCGTCGATCTTCAGCTCATTTACCAGATGCTTCTTTTCCTGGTCGCTGGGATTGGTATATACCCAGACGGTGCCCTGTTCGCCGGAACAATCGGACACCTGATGGTCTTTTATTTGGCATATTCTTAGCATCGGTTATAACCAGTTAATGTCAGTTGTTATCAAATTTGACCGAGACCACCTTTGAGATGCCGGGCTTCTCCATGGTCACCCCGTAAAGCCGGTCGGCCACCTCCATGGTCCGCTTGTTATGGGTGATCACCAGGAATTGGGTGCCGCTGGCAAAATCCTTGAGCATGGCGCAGAAGCGCTGGACATTGGCGTCGTCCAGCGGAGCGTCCAGCTCGTCCAGGACGCAGAAGGGGGCCGGTTTGACCAGGTAGATCCCGAACAGCAGGGCGGTGGCGGTCATGGCCTTCTCCCCGCCCGACAACAGCCGGATTGACTTCATACTCTTGCCCTCCGGGGTGGCCAGGATCTCGATCTCGGCCTCCAAAGGATCATCGCTGCCGGTCAGTTTCAGGTCGGCCTCCCCGCCGATGAACAAGCGCTGGAATATCTGGGAGAAGCCTTTCTTGATGGCCTCGAAGGTTTCCAGGAACATGGCCCTGGCGGTTTCGTCGATTTTCCTGATGGTGTTGGCCAGATCCTCCTTGGCCGACAGCAGGTCGTCCCGCTGTTTGACCAGGAAATCGTACCGTTCCTCATCCTGCTGCAGCTCCTGGAAGGCGGCAAAATTGACCGGGCCCAGTTTCTTCAAACGGTGGCGGAGATCCTCTATCCGGCTGCGGCTCTCCTCCAGGTTTGTTTCTTGGGAGGCCGCCAGGTCCTGGATATCGACCTCGTATTCGCTCCTCAGCCGGTTGGTGATGTTGTCCAGATCGTTGCGCACCGAGCCTAGCTCTATCTGAGCCTGGGAAAGCTTGCTCTGAAGCTCGTCGCTCTCCAGGCGGCTGCGGTGCATCACCGACTCGGCCTGCTTCAGGCGGTTGAGCGAGCCCTGGCTCTGCCTCTGCATCTCCTCCCGCTGGGCCAGAAATGTCTTACGGTGGGCTGCGCTGCCCTCGATCTCGATGCTCAGCTTTTCCGCCTCCTCCTGAAGCTTGGCGATGGCGGCATACCCGGCCTGGTCCTCGGCCCGGAAGTTCTGGATCCTCTCCAGTGCCTCGTTCTTCCGCTGCTCCATGTTGGCCGATTCCTGCCGCAGCCGTTCCCTTTCCGACTGGGCCTGGGACAATTCTATCCGCAGACGGTTCACCTCTTCGGCCGCCTGATTGCGCTTTTCCTCCTTCTGCGACATATCCTGATCCCGCTGTCCCAGCAAACCGCTTTCGTCCTTGTTGCTTTCGCTTATCTCCTGGAAAGATCCCCGGGCCTGGTTCAATTCCGATTCCAGAAGGGAGAGGCTGCCCTGCAGGGCTTGGGACCGTTGCTCCAGTTCGTTCAACCGGCGGTGGTTCATTTCCAGGGAGGATTTGCTCTTGGCCAGGGATCCCTCCGAGGTCGTGATCTCCTTCTGGTATTTTTCCGTCTCCCGATCGACGTTCTCCAGCTGTTTGTCCTGCTCCTCCAGCTTGGCCTTAAGGCTCTGGATGCCGCCAACCTCCTGCTTTATTTTTTCTTCAAAAGAGGATATCTCTGCGCCCAGTTTTTCAATCCTCTCCTTCCTCTGCAGCAGCCCTATCTGGCCCTGGGGAAGCTCTCCGGCTTCAATGGCCCCGGTGGAATGCAGCACCTCCCCGTCCAGGCTTACCAGGCGCACTCCGGGGTATTTGCTTGAATATTCCCAGAAATTGTCCAAGCTCTCGACTATTATCACATCCTTCAACAGAATATTGACGATATTTTGAATCTTCTGGTCGCAGCGGACGAACTTGAAGGCAGACCCCCTTATCCCCGGCCCGGAGATCTCCCGGCCAGCGGTGTTTTCCACCGGAGCCGAAAGGGCTATCAATGCGGCCTTGCCGGTTTTTTCGGATTTCAACAGGGCGATGGCCTTTTTAGTGTTATCCAGATCCTCCACCGCCAGCCATTGCAGCTTTTCGGCCAGGGCGGCCTCTATCGCTGCCTGATAGCCGGGCTCCGCTTCTATCATCTCGGCCAGGGGCGCTATGGTGCCGGTGAAATCCTGCCGCCGGGAGAGCAGGTGCTGCGCCCCCTGGCCGTATCCCTCATACTTCTGCTGCAGTTCGGACAGCAGTTCCTTTTCTTTCTGCAGCCCGGAAAGGCTGGAGGACAGTTCCCGCAGTCTGTCGTTGGCGATCAACAGCTGCTTCTGCCAGTCACCGCTCTTCTGCTTCAGCCTTATCTTTTCCTCGGTCAGCACCTGGAGGGCCTTTTTCTGGGAATCCATCCTGTCGTTCAGCTCGGCCAGTTTCAGATTACCCTCCTCCAGCTCCCGCCGCAGGGATTGTCCCTCCTTTTGGGCCTTGTCCTGCTCGGCCACCGTGTTCCCGTAGCGGTTCTCCAGCAGGGCCAGCTGTTCCTTGCCGTCGGCCTCCTGCTTCAGGGACTCGAA
The DNA here is from genome assembly GCA_031082425.1 of Candidatus Edwardsbacteria bacterium. Taxonomy (NCBI): domain Bacteria; phylum Candidatus Edwardsiibacteriota; species Candidatus Edwardsiibacteriota bacterium. The sequence goes on from JAVHLB010000004.1 coordinate 210,972, forward strand.
TAATTCTTTCCGGGCCTCGCTCAGGGCCAGTTTGGCCGAGGTAAGCTCCGATTCCAGCCCGGCCAGGGCCGATTCCTTTATCTTCAACTGCTCGGTTTTGGCCACGATATCGCCGGACGACCTTTGCAGGCTCTCCTGGACCCTCTTGATCTGGCCCTCGTGCTCGCCGATGGAGGCCATCAGCAGTTTTATTTCTTTCTCGCGACGCTCCATGGATTGCTCGATGCCGGAACGCCTTTCCTTGATCACCGCCTGGTTGTTCTCCCATAGCTGCAGCTGCTCGCTTAGTCGGGATAACTCCTGCTGCAGTATTTCTATCTGCCCCTCGTTGACCTCCAGGGCCTCCCGGGCGGAGGAGATCTCCCCCTCCTGCATCTCCAGTTTGGCCGAAAGTTCGCTGCGGGCATCCTGCCATTGGGATATATTTTCCTTCAGTTCCAGGGCCTGGACATTCAACCGGTCGCGGTCGATGGCCGCCACCTTCAGGTCGATATCCCTCAACTCCTGGTTGAACTTATCATAGACCCTGGCCTTGCTGGCCTGGCGCTTCAATGAGCGCAGCCTCTTCTCCACCTCGCTGACGATGTCCTGCAGGCGCAGCAGGTCCTCGGTGGTGGCCTCCATCCGGCGCTGGGCGGTCCTCTTCTGCAGGCGATACTTGGCCACCCCGGCGGCTTCCTCGAACAGGCTGCGCCTGATGGAGGGGTCCTCCGACAGAATGGTGTCGATCATCTTGGATTCTATCAGGGAGTAACTGTCGGCCCCCAGCCCGGTGTTCAGGAAAAGGTCCACGATGTCCTTTAAGCGGCAGACCTGGTTGTTCATCAGGTATTCGCTTTCCCCGGAGCGGAACAGCCGGCGGGTGACCGATACCTCGCTGTATTCCACCGGCAGCTGCCCGTCCTGGTTGGAGAAGATCAGCGATACTTCGGCCATGGAAAGCGGCTTCTCATCCCGGGCCCCGCTGAAGATCACATCCTCCATCTTGTCGGAGCGCAGCATCTTGGTGCTCTGCTCGCCCAGGCACCAGCGAATGGCGTCGATGACGTTGGTCTTGCCGCAGCCGTTGGGGCCGACTATACAGGTTATCCCCGAGCCTATCTCCAGGGTTATCTTCTGGGGAAAGGATTTGAATCCGAACAGCTCTAATCTGGAAAGATACATTTTTATCCCTGATTTATTGTCTTTATTAACTTGTTTTAACTGCTAAGTTTAACAGATATAGCCGGTGTCGTCAATGAAAATATACGCTCGGAAAATGGTCATTTTGCCTATAAAAAACAAAAACCGGAATAAAATTCCGGCTTATGCCCCGCTTTGTGATATTATTCGGTGTCGGTTCGAAAAACAAGAATGTCGTAATACTCCAACAAATAGAGAAATTTACCATCTGGGGATTGATATACCGCCAACGGATATTGGCCCGAAGAAATGTATGTCACCGGCTGCCAGGATGATAGGTATATCAAAATTATATTCCCTATAGGCAATGGTGCTGGACTTCCAATAATGGGCAGATCGGTTGTCACCACCCAAACATAGGCCCCGTCACCGGAAAAGCAGGCCCCTCTTACCACTTCTCCATAGGCCAGGGTCGGACCATTGACGGCGGCCCAGCTGCTGATATCCACCGGGACAATGGTCAACTCATCCCTGCCCATATTGCAGAAGCCCAAGATATCCCAACTGTTGTTAAAGAAAATGGCTCCGGGATACGATCCGGTGGATAGTTCGTTCTCCACCAGGCCGCTTTGAAAATTCACTTTAAGGAATTTTCGGCTTTCCTTGCAGGTAACGAACAGGTACCGGCCATCGGGGCTGATGGCCACGTCGGTCGGTTTTCCGTCCAGGTTTATATATCTTACCACGCTGTCTGTTTTGGTATCAATTATTCCCAGGCTCCGGTCGCTGCTGTCGGCGGTTATCGCCCAATTGCCATCCAGCGAAAAAACAATCTCGGTGTATCCCATCGGTCGGGTGGTAGTGATCCGCTTGATCATGTTTTCGGTTGATAGGTTGATAGCTGTGATCGTGTCTTGGCATTCAACATATATCCGTTTGGCCGCAGAGCTGGCGGCAATTTGGCCCTGACCCGTCTTGCCTATCTCGATGTAGTTTTGCCATATTGCATCAGAGTCGCTTATTTGGTATGCCGATAGTCCGGTCAGCCAGTTTGAATGTGTGACATACGCTTTGCCAATCTCGGGCAGATATGCCATATCGGATGCCGCACTTATAGGCAACGTCACCTTTTTTATCACCCGGTAATTCATGGCGGCCAACGAGGCTGACAGGCGTTTGGTAGTGCCCGGCTCGATGTCCACCTGTTGGGACCACACCTTGTATCCAAAGTGCATCACATCGACCTGATGCTTCCCCACCTTCAGGCCGTCTATTTTGGCCGGGGTAAGCCGCTTGGTGTTTATCCCGTCTATCACCACTTCGCAGGGCGTCGGCGAGGAGATGACATACACCGAGCCGACGTCGGGGTATACCGGATGGTGCTGGCAGCCTGACAGCCAGGCCGCTCCCGCCAGGGCAATTGTTATCATGACAAAACGGTTCATATGCGATGCTTTTTTAAAATTTTATTGTTAACCCTGCCCGGTACAGGCGGGGCATTCCGGACAGGGCCGGATTGGCAGAGTACAGCTGCTGGTAATATAATATGCGGTTCCATTGCTCCTCTACCGTAAACACCCCGTTCCCGTCGGTGTCCCCCTCGGCTTCGTAATAGGGACTGGTGTTAAAGTAATCGCTCTGGGGATCTTCGGGCTGCCAATCCCGGGTATATATTTCGTAAGGGCTGATCTCCCTTTCATAGGAGTAATTATAGTTGTCCCAGTTGAAGAGATTTAATATCTCAAAGCTGAGGGTGGCGTTCAGCAGGTAATATTTGAAGCTCTTGGTGAATTTGATGTCTATCTGCGAATTGCTGGGGGTGCGCTGTAAAGAGGGGTCGGGGGTGGCCTGCTTGTCCGTGTTGAAGACCAGGGGGGTATATGGCAGTCCGCTGCCGAACTGGAATATTCCGGTAAGGTTGGCGTCACGGATAAACCAGCCCCAGCGCCCGGCGACCGGGTCCTTGTTGAACAGTGATGCCTCAACAACCAGCTTGTTCCTCTGGTCGAAATCCAGGGGGCGGATATCCCGGGGCAAAGTGCCCAACGATTCCCCGCTGACCGTGGACAGGTAATTTTCCATCACGTCGTTGGCATCCGCGCCGGTCCCCTCCGAGCTGGAAAAGGCATAGCGGATGGATCCGGTAACGTGGCGGCCGTAATGTTTTTTAAGGCAGACCTCGACCCCTTTGGAGGATGCGTAATCGACGTTCTCATACTGGTAATAAGGCACCGGCAGGGCGGGAACAAGGTTGACGCTGACCAGGTCCTTGATGTCCCGGTAATAGATGGTGATATCGGCGCTCAGGTCCCTGTTCAGCTCGGTCACTGTCCCGAACTCCAGGGAGGTTGATCTCGAAGGCTTCAAAGCCGGGTTGCCCAGGATGTTCCCTTCGATCTCCGAGGGATCGTAAGCCTTCAAATACTGGTAATAATACTGCAGCTGCGGCTGCTGGAAATACCGGCCGTATCCCAAGTGAAAGGTGGTATTGGGCGAGATTACATAGGACAGTCCCAGCCTGGGGCTGACAAACTGCCGGGCCTCGATCTGGCCTCCTTCTAGCGCCCTGGCCCACAGGGCGTTGGTATCGGCATCTTTAATGTCCAGATCTAGCCGTTCATACCGCACCCCGAGATTTAGCACCAGGCCGTCATATTCCACCTTGTCCTGAAAATAAGCCCCTATATTTGATGGCTTCCTGCAGTAGACATCAAAAATGGGGTTGCCGATGGCGGTGGGATAAAGATACAGATTATCAACAATATATCTCTTCAGCTCCGCTCCGTATTTAAGCTGATGGTATTTTGAGGCCTGGCTGGTCAGGTCAAATTTAACAAATCTTTCATCGGTGATCCGCTCCCGGTATTTCCAATAATTCCCGAAACGGTAGAATAACATGCAGTCATACCCGTAGCGGTTGTAATCGGTGGTGAACACCAGCTTGTCATATTCATTGTAATATACCTGATTGTCCCAGAAATCCAGAAACCTGATATCCTCCCACCAATAGCGCCCGATGTCCCAGAAGGTATCCCTTACTCCGAACTGGTTCTTGTTCCAGAACCATCCCAGGGAGATCTTGTAAAATGTGGCGTTGGAGATTGTTTGGTTAAGGCTGAAAACACCCAGCCGTCCCTTTTTAAGGTCGGAGCGGTAATTGGCCGGCATATAATACCAGTCATGGCTGTATCGGCCGTATTGGCTGCGGGACTGGACCCCCAGGAGAGATGCCCTGATGTTGTAGGGGAGGTTGAAGGTGGCTTTGCCCACCAGGGAGTAATCCTCCCGGTCCTGATGGGGCACTTTCGTCCGGTGAGGATCCCAGTCGTCGGTCAAGGTCAGGTCGCCGGCGGTGAATAGCTTCACTTTATCGCCCCTAAAACTCCGGCCGGCATCAAACTGGTAGTTCCGGTAGCCCCTGCCGGACAGATCGCCAAAGACCGATCCGTTGTTGTGATAAAAATTAAGCTGCCGGTTGCCGCCATCCTTTACCGTGGCATTGATGACCCCGGACATCACCTCTCCGTATTCGGCGTCGAAGATCCCGGTCAGAAGGGTCAGGTCCGACAGGGCATTGCTGTTCAACAGCAGCCCGGTGGTTCCGTCGGTGGCATCCCTGACCGAAATGCCGTCTATCAGGTAATTGACCTCATCGGAACGCCCCCCCCGAACGTGAAAAGATTCGCCCTTCATCACCACCCCGGCCTGGGACGCCAGGGCCTTCTCGGGGGTGTCCCAGGGCATGCTGGGAAAATCATCCAACCGGATGGCCCTTCTGGTGGCGGTCAGGTCCTTATCAACCACCGGCCGCTCGGCCACCACCACTATCCCCTCGGTTTTTATGGGCGATGGTTTGATCCTGAAATCCACTTTGGTGGTCAGGTCCTGGTTGCATTTGACGTCGGTCACCGTCATCGAGGCATACCCGGTGGTATAGGCCTTCAGGCTGTATTTCCCCGAAGGGATGTTTATTATGTAATAATACCCCTGGCTGTCGGTCAAAGCTCCCTTATTGGTCCCCAGCAGCTGAACCGAGGCCCCCATCAAAGGGTCGCCGTTTCCGGCATCCATTACCCGCCCGGCTATCTTGCCGGTATCGCCCGCTTTAAGCAGGCCGGCGGCCCAAAGGACCAAGGCCGCCGCCATGAATATCGTCTTTAGCTTCATATTTGCTTTTTAGTTGGTTGGTCCCGCCCGGCCAGGAAAAAATTCGGGGAGATGTGTTCACATCTCCCCGAATGGTTAATAATGTTTAGAATCCTAATCCCACGCTAAAGCGGTGGACGTTCTCCAGATAGCCCATGTTGGTGTAAGCGTAATCTATGTTGAATTTGCTGGTGCCAAGGGCTTTGCTGACGCCCATTCCGGCGCTGACATTGTCCATGGCGCTCTTGGTCTCATACCAATCGGGGTCGTACTTGTAGCCTCCCCGCAGTGCAAAATCAAGGATGGGGTTCTTCCAGGCATATTCGGCGCCCAGCAGAACCTTTTCATTTCCGTCATTGGGATGCACCAGTTCGGTGGAGGTGGTCAAAAGGTGGGATTTCCCGAACATAAAATCGTAAGCCACGCCCATCTTGAACTGCAGGGGCATCTGGAAGGGTGTGGTGACTATTTCCCAGGAGTTCCCGGTGTAATTTTCCGGCCAGGTGGTCTCCTCTTTTTCGGCCTGAAGGTCCTTCCCGGAGAAACTGACATCCGGCCCGTAATTTAAAATGGCCATCGCTATGCGCAGGGTCTTGTAGCCGGTACGATAATAGGTCCCCACATCAAAGGCCAGACCCCCGGTGCTCATGTCGGCTATCTTCTCCCGAACATACTTTGAAGTGACCCCCACCGTGAATTTGTCGGTCAGGTTCCGGGCATAGGTCACGGCCAGCGCCAGATCGTTGGCGGAGAAAGGCGTCAGGCCTTCTCCCCAGTCCTCCCTGGCTATGGTCTCGATGTCATCGATGGTGGTTCTTACAATTTCCCCGTAGGAAAGAAAGGTGGCGCTGAAGCCGATATTGCCCATCAATCCCATGGGAAGCACCACCCCCACGTATTCGTGATTCAGGTCGACCAGCCAGTTGGTGTGGGAGAATATCACCTCGGTCTTCTTGAGCCGGGCGATCCCGGCCGGATTCCAGTAAAGCGCGGAAGCATCGGTGGCGACCGCCGTGAACGCCCCGCCCATGGCCACGCCCCGTGACCCGGCACCGATCTTTAGAAACTGCAGCCCGGCCCTGCCCACGTTGGAGTAGTCCGGGGCGGTCCCCGCCTGGGCCAGGGAAGCCAGGCCGATCAGAGCCAAAATGGTAAAAATTGTGATTGATCTTTTCATTTCTTATGCTCTCCTCGTATTTTTACTTGATTATGGCAAATTTACCCAGCTTGGTGCCGATGCCGGGGGCGTCCACCTGATAGATGTACATGCCGCTGGCGACACGCTTGTCAAAGGTGGTCAGCATATCCCACTTTTCGGAACCCTCGTTGCTGCCCAGGGAAACCTCGTGGTTCAGGACCTTCATCAGCTCTCCCGCTATGTTGTAGATCCGGACGGTGCACTTGGAGGGCAGGTTGGTGAAGTAAATATTGGGATAATTCTTGCTGACATCCCAGTTGGCCCTGACCAGATAGGGGTTGGGCACCACGTTGATCTTGTCCAGCAGGCTGGCGGACAGGGAGGTCAACTGTTTGGCCTGGGTGGTCACAAAGGTTACCACGTCGCCCTCCACCGGGGCGTACTGCCCGCTGCAGTAGATCCTCCAGATATCGCCGGTCTCCGGCCGGTTGGGCCAATCCATCCTGCGTAGAGTAATACCAGCTTTGTTGAAATAGACGGTAATGCCGCAGATCTGCATTCCGAGGGCTTCGCCGCTGGTGGAGGTAAGGATGGTGGCCGAAGAGGTGTTGGCGGTGGGGTTGAAGCACCAGGAGCTCTTGGTCATGTTGGCCTTGGTCACTCCGGTCTCCAGCGGGACCAGAATATTATTTGAAATATCCCAGACCTCGGCCGTTAGGCCGGTCAATGTATCCTTCCATCGGACCTCAAAATCGGAACCCCTCCACTGCCAGGCGTTGCTGATCGGCGAAAAGAACCCCACATTGAGCTGAACATTGACGCTATCCACTGGATAGGTCCTGATGCCCGATGGATTCTCGGTGATCCTAAAGCTGTCAATATTACATCTATCGGGGACGGGGTCGTTGCGATAGGCCGTAGCCGCATACAATTGTTTGGGACTCCACTCTATCTTGGGTTTGTATATGGCATAGCCAAACGGCAGTTCGTCCACCCCTGAGGACAGGAAAAGGTCCGGTTCGTAGTGCTCCTCGTCGAATTTAGCCAACACCCTTATGGAATCGATCAGGGTATCCTTGCTGACGCCTCCGGATATTATGGCGTCATAAAGGTGAGCCCGGTAGATGGGGTTGCGTTTTAGGCCCAAGGCCTGGCGGTCGGTGGGCTGCCACCTCAGCCAGAAGGTGTCGTTCCTGACCGAATCCGGCGCGGCCACCCGGATGTCGCTGTAATCCACTATCCCGCCGTGCAGGGCATCGGAGGCGCCGGTCACCGAGGCCTTGACCAGGGTGGGCAGGACGGCATCGGCCACCACCGATGAGGCCTTGACAAACCCGCTGTTCTCGGCCGGGTTGCTCATCAGGGTGGTGGGGCATTTATGGGTGAAGTAGACATTGCTCTGGTAGTCGTAGGCCGACACCCCGTACCAGTAGCCGAAGCCGTTGACCACATTGCTGTCGGTCAGGGAATAGATCAGGCCGCGGTCGGTCCCGATGGTGTCGAATTTGGGTATGGAGACCGATCCGCCGCCGGGATAGGTGTAAGTGATGGTCTCCAGGTCCCGGACGATCTTTATATTGTCAACCTTATCGTACATGTAACCAGAACCGCCGCTATAGCTTAAGGTGGCGGAATTAGATGCGGTATCCAGGTCCACATACAGGGTTCCCAGATATTCCCGCTTGGCGGCATCAGCCAGATCGGCCTGAGACGAGGCCCTAAAGACAAAATACCCTTGAAAATCGTATTGATTGTAGAGTTCCTGCTGTGAATAGAAAGCGTTCAAAGTATCTCCCCCAGTGGCCGGCTGTGGGGCTCCCCGGGCGATGCGGATGTAATTCGCGCTCGCATTGTCCACAAGCTCAAAGCTGTCGACCAGCAACTGGGTGGCCGGCAGGGTGTACTGCCAGGTTCCCGAAAAATAGGTGTACCAGTTCTTGCCTGCCGGAAGCTTGGCCCAATACGGGTCCGGGGTGATCTCGGCCCTTTTATCCCAGCTCAGGCGGATGCACTTGTCGCCCGGCATAATGGTCAGGGTGGGGGCGGCCGGCGGAGTGGCCAGTTCGAAGTCATTATCGTATATGACCTGGGCCACATCCGAGGCCAGTTTCAGGGCGGTGGTGTCCAGGGCCCCGATCACCCCGATGCAGGTGGTGATGGTGTCGCCAATACCCATGTTAAAGGGCCCGCTGGACATGGCAAAGCGCTTGTCGGCCGGTGTATTGGCTCCCCACTCGTCATAGGCGTCATTTATCATGTCCCAGTAATTGACCCCGGTCAATTCAAGATATCTTTCCTCGTCGGTGCTGGGGTCCTTCTCCAGGGTGAATATCTTGAAGGCGGTCATGCCCAGCGCGCTGTCCGGCAGGATATCGTGAGAAAATTCATTGTCCACCACATGCACTGTGGCGCCGGTGTTGTTGAACGGGCTCTCGAAATACCGGAAGCCCACCACCCCGGTCTCCGGCCAGCCGCTCTCGGGATCGGTCTGGAACTGGATGGCCAGGTTGCGCTGATAGTCGAATATGGTCCGGTCGTTGGCGGAGGTTCCCGACTCATCTCCGATGTCGCAATCACTTACCGGGGCCACATAAACCTGGCTCAAGGCTCCGCCCGAGATGTTGGCCACCCGGAAATAGAAGAAGATGATGTCGTTGTTGTCGGCATAGTTCCAGGCATAGCTTATCTGCTCCACCCTGATCCCCAGCTGTTTGTCCCCGGAAAAGGTGAATTGGGGGTTCTGGTCGGTGTAGCGGGCATAGCTGTCCTGGCGGGATTTTATCACCGGCTCCGGCCAGTTGGCGGCATCCACCGGGTCGGTGGATAGATAGACCCGGGCTTTTGATTCGCTTAAATAACTGGCATAGCTATCGTTAAAATCCACCGGGCCCATTTCATAGCCGCCGCTGTTGGGGTTGTATCCGCAGGCCACGATCTTGTTGCCGGAGGCGTCCTGGGCTCCCACCCACAGGCCCGCACCATAAATATATCCCCGGCCCGAGCCAGTCGGCCAAAAGCCCCCGGAGCCGGTCTGAGGCTTGACAAAGGGCCCGTAGTTGGTGGTGTATATCTCCCAGGCATTGGTCTTTAATATCTTCTGGGACATCAGTTTATTGTTATCGGGCAGGGTTCCCGGAGCAGTGACGGCAAAAACCGCTGATGTCATCCCTATCATAACCAACAGCGCCAAAGGCAGGAACCAAAAACCCTTTTGCTTGTAATTAGCCATTGACTATTCTCCTAAGTATGGGTTTAAATTGAAAATCTGTCTATTTCCGGCGCCGATAACGCCGGCCCCAAGGGCCCGGCGTTACGGCAGACAACTATTGTTGCTTGTTAAAAATTGAAGCTCAGACCCATGGTTGCCCGGCGCGGTCCGGCATAGGCGGCGGTATTTGGCACCCGGCCGCCGCTGTAGGGATCGCTGATATAGTCGTTATGGGCAGCGATGGCGGTGGTATAGCTTTCGTAGGGGTCTATGGTGCCGTCGGAATTAAGGTCTCTCCATTTGCTGTAATACCGGTTGGGAACCATCACATCGTTGCCGGATCCGTCAACCGTATAGGAGACGCTGTCGGGGATGCTTCCCAGGGCAATATAGGTAGCCAGATCGAAAACTTTTCCGTCGTTGTCGGTGGCGCCGGTGTAGGCATAGACATTCTGGACGTTCTTGCGGTTGAACAGGTTCAGGATCTGCAGGTCCAGCGACATTTTAAGGCCGGCCACCGTAAATGATTTGCTGGCCAGCAGATCGCAGTTCCAGGTCCAGGGCATTCTTCCCTCGTTGGTCTCGCCTACCTGTTTGCCCCTGGCATCGGTGATGGTATAGGGGAAGCCGCTGCCCAGGTTGTTGAGCAGGCTGATGGAGACGTTGGCCGCCGGCTTGAACCCCAGAACCTTGGGGCCGAAGTTGGCGTCGAAATCGACGTTGGTGGAGACCGAGAAAGTGTGCCGCTGGTCGAACTCCAGATAGGAATCGACCTTGGGGCTGGGATAGGGCAGGCCGGTGGCCGGATCGGTCCCGCTGTTATAGTTATTAAGATAACTTTCCAAAGCACTGGAGGCCGTGCCCTTGGCCAGCATCAGGGTATAGGACAGCTTGCCGGAGAACATCCCGTTGCCGGGGCGTTTTTGGATGGTGGCCTCGAACCCCCGGGTGTTGCCGTATTCGGCATTGAGGTAGGAAGTGTAGTCCAACCCCGAAATGGAATCCCTTAAAAGCCTGGTGCCCATCAGGTCGAAAATGTCCTTGTAATATATTGTGATGTCGCCGGCCACATCGTTGCTGAACTGCTGGGAGAAGCCGATCTCATAGGCAATGGTGCGCTGGGCGCCCAGGTCCGGGTCCCCCATGATGGTGTTGCCCCGGGAGATGTTGGCCTGCAGCGACTCGTACAGGTACTGCAGCTGGGGCTGCTGGAAGAAGTGGCCGTAGCTTACGTGCAGGACGGTGCGGTCCGTCACCGGGTGGGACATGCCCAGCCGGGGACTGAGTTTGAACTTTGTTTCGGAGTCCATATAGGAGGCGGTGTCGGTAAGGTTGAAGTTGTTGACCTTCTTCTGGCATTCCGGCATCAGCATGTCCAGCCTTAGGCCGGCGTTGACGATGAATCCCTCGAACTCCAGCTTGTCCTGCAGGTAGGCCGCTCCGGTGATGGGGTTGAAGTCGTAGTAATCCTTGAAGGGAACCGGATCCCAAGGCAGGGAATTGTTCTTGGTATATACATTGTGTCTCTTGAATTCGGCTCCGCCCTGGATCTGGTTGAACCGGTTGATCTGGGAGGTCACGTCCAATTTGGCGCCCCAGTAGGCGGCCAGGGTTTTTTGCCACAGACGGGCCAGACCGGTAGTATAAAAAACGCCGTCCACCCCGTATGGATTATTGACGTCGTTGTCGCTGTAGGATTGTCCGGCGTAGGCGTCATAGATGCTGTCCCCGTTGGCATCCTCATCCGACAGGAAGGTGTAGTCCTCCCACCAGCTCCTGGTGGATTCGGCCACCGAGTCCCTGACACCTTGCTGGGTCTTGGTGGAGAATTTGTTGAATATCAGGGTGTAGAAGGTGTTGTTCCCCAACTGTTGCCGCCAGGTGGCGTTCACCTGGTAGGCCTTTTGGAGATAGGAATAGTAATTATCCAGGTTGTATTTGAAGGATGCGGTGTATAATCCCCTCTGGTCGCGGTTGGCAAAACCGCCCACCGAGATCTTGGCGTTGATGGGCTGGATATTATAGCTGAGTTTGCCCTGCACCCGGTAGCTGTTGAAATCGCCGTGGGGCAGGTAGTTCTTGTCGTATTCCTTCCAACCCCTCATGGTCCCCTCGGCTATGCGTCTCTCCAGTTCTTCCGCCCAGGCGGCATCCGAAGAATCCACCCAGTCCCCGGTCCAGCCCATATAAAGAAAAGTAGTGTCCGGCGCAAAGATGCTGTCCCAGGTTGCCCGGCTGTAGCGCAGGGTGTCGGCCCAGAAATAATCCTTGCTGGGGTCGTGCTCGTAATAGGTATCGGGCATGAAGCAGGGGCGGATATCGTCGGTGTTGTTGAGCTCGCCCGACAGGAAATAGCCCAGGTTCTTGACATAGGGCACCGGGCCTCCCAGGCTGATCTCGCCCTTGTTGTAGTTGCGGCTCTTGCTGAGCATGAACATGTCGGTGGTATAGCGGCCGTACATGTTGAACTTGTCGCCGCCGTCCTTGGTGACCACGTTGACCACCCCGGACATGGCCTCGCCGTATTCGGCGTTGAAGCCGCCGGTGATGACCATCACCTCTTCGATGGCGGCAGTGTTGATCTGGGCGCCCATGGATCCGCTCAGGGCATCGGTCACCGAAACGCCGTCCACGAAAAAGGCCATCTCATCGGAACGTCCGCCCCGGACGTTCATCTGGCCGCCCGAACTGACCACCCCGGCGGTGTTGCCGATGACGTTGGTGGCACTGGCGTTGGGCATGGCCATGATCTCCTTGGTGGAGACCACCCGGGAGGTGGAGGTGGCGTCGGGGATGACCATCTGCCGCTTGGCGGTAACGGTGATCCCCTCGCTCAGCAGGACGGTTGGTTTGAGCTTGAAATTGATGGTGGTGGTCAGATCCATGATGGATTTGACATTGGTGATGGTCACCGTCTCATAGCCCATCATCCTGGCCTTCAGGGAATAGCTCCCCACCGGAACGTTGACTATGAAGTACCGCCCGTCTATGTCGGTATTGGCGCCGATGGTGGTGCCCAGCAGCTCCACTACCGCTCCGGGGATCGGTTCTTTGGTCTCGGAATCCGTCACGGTCCCGACTATCTTCCCGGTGGTGCCGGCAAACAATAAACCGCCGGTCATCACCACACAGACCATGGCTGCAATTAAGAACTTTAGAGTCTTCATAACTTCTTATTTACCTCCAGAAAAATGGTTGTTGCTTTATTCTTGCTTGATCCTTGGGGTGTAAATGGCTGTTTGACCTGTTTCCGTTTAACAAGGATGTTCTCCGAACTTTCACCTCCTTATTTATTTTTTCATTTTATATTTTGTTTTAATTAATTTCAAACAGGATGGATCTATATGTCTTATCGGCTTGGGGTTTTTCGTCCCCAAAACGTCAATCTGCATGGTCGGGCCCGGCCCTTACCGGCCGGAAAAGTTGATTTGGAAAGACCTTCGGGTTAAATATGGGTTAAAAATAATATTTCTTTACAAAGTTGGCGGGGCATCAAGCCCCGCCAACTTAAATCTGGAGTTATTTGACTACGATCATCTTCCTGGTGGCGGTGTTGCCGGCGGCATTCAGCTGGTAGAAGTAGACGCCGTTGGAGACGTTCTTGCTGTTCCAGTTGACCGTGTTGTTGCCCGCATTGCCGCGGCCAGTGATGGTGTTGACAACCTGTCCGGCCACGTTGTAGACCTTGAGGCTGTAGTCGCCGGCCTTGGGCAGGCTGAAGGAGATGGCCGTCTTGCCGCTGACCGGGTTGGGATAGTTGCGGTTGAGGGCAAAGCCGTGGACCGGCAGGGGAGCCGGAGCTCCGGCCACGCCGCTGGGAATGTCGTCATAGTTCACCCAGTGGATGTAACCGTCGTTGGCCACCTGATAATAGACCGGCACCTTGGTCCCGGCCCCGCCGGTGACGAAGGGAAGGTGGGGATACCAGCAGGCCTGGGTCCCGTCGGTGATCTTGAGGGGCGCGCCGTAGGAGGCGCCGTTGTCCTTTGACATGGTGATATAGATGTCGGCCGGATCGCCGTCCAGGCTGGAGCCGAAGGACAGGATCAGGTCGCCGTTGGGATCCAGGGCATAGTTGCAGAAATCGGGATAGATCGAGGTGGGCGTTCCGCCGGTGGTGCTGTCGATGGCGCCGCAGATCTGGGTCAGAACCCAGCCGCTGGCGGTCTGGTGATAGTCATAGATCCCGGACAATGGTCCGTAGTCGGAGCCGTCGGCCAGGGTGTCCAGGGCCAGATAGGTGGCAAAGTGGGGATAGCCGTCCTTGTCGATGGCCAGGCCCATGTCATAGCTCTGGGCTTCCCAGCTGATGCTGCCCTGATCCGGCGCCCAGGTCAGCGGGGTCCAGGTTAAGCCGGCGTCGGTGGACATGCGATACCAGAACAGGACATTGCCCAGGGTGTCCGGGGTCAGGCCGCAGGAGCCGACCATCACGGTGTTGCCGTCCAGGGAGCTGACGATCTGGACCTGGTTGACATAGCCTTCCACGATGGGATCGTGGACCACTGAGCCGCCCTTGAATATGTTCAGGCTGTCCTCGGTGCCGAACAGGTCATAGTACATCAGGTCCAAAGACCGGGGATCCTGTCCGCTCCAGGTGGCGCCGTTGTCGGTGGAGCGAAAGTAGAACGAGGCGTCGGGGGTGAAGTCGCCCCAGTAGTTGGCCAGCACGTGATAGACGCCGTTGCTGCCCATGGTGCCGTTGACGCAGTAATAGGCCGTACCGGCCACGCCCTGGCCCAGGGTGTCGACCAGGGTCTCCGAGCCCCACAGGCCGTCGTTGTAGTTGCCGTCGTCCCACAGGGTGTAGGCGCCTTCGCCGACCGCGCCCCAGCCCCAGTTATAGAAGGCCACCGGCTTCTGGCTGATCCTGTCGCACATTCCGGAGGGATAGCGGATGCTGGCGGTCAGCGGGCCCATGGTGCTCCAGGTGGCGCCGCCGTCTATGGTTCCGGCATAATACATCTGTCCGCCGGTCGCCCGGAGGAACATAACGGCTGCGCCGCCGCTGGTGCCGAAGGCGGGATCCATGTCCAGACAGCGGGCGGCCGTCATGTAGCAGGAAAAATCGTGCACGCCGCTGATGACCAGGTCGCCGGTGTCTTTTACCTTCTTGATGGTGATCTTGCCGCCATCTTCGATCCCGCTTTTCTCCATCTTGGTGTTCGGGACCAGCGCCAGAGCCAGTGATGCAGTCACGATCAAAGCCAATACAAATAAACTGACTTTCTTCATTTTTTTCTCCTTGAGTTTTGTTGATTTTAGTTGCCTTTAGGATTAGGGTTCGGCGTTTTTGGCCGAAATTAAAATAAAAAACTCTCTGGGACTCCCTCACCTCCTTTCGAAAATTCAATCATTAGATAAAAACAATGCAATAGCACACTGATCCCAAAATTCATTTCTTGGGATTTACGCCATTTGAAAAATTACCATTTTTTATCAAAAAAGTCAAGGGTTTTCTAAAATAAAATTTTATCTTTTTGGCCGGCCGGCGGGTTGAAATAAAAAATCCTTGTCCCCCGGCTAGCGGCTGGTCCACCGGGTGTACATCCAGCCGGCCAGAATGGATATTATGCCAGCCAAAAATATGCCGGCCGCCTCGGCCGAGCGGTTCTGGCAGATCTGCATCAGCTGGTCGGTGCGGGAGGGGTCCAACTGGGGATAGATGGCCAGTGGGATGAAGTGAAATATGGCCCCCAAAGCCAAAAATCCGGCCCCCACCATGGGCAATACCCAGATGCCGGATTCCCGTCTGATGACCGCCAGGAGCTTCTTCAGGATCCTGGCATATAAGAACAGCGACATACAGAACAGCGCCACACCAACAGCGAACAGCAGTTCGGCCGGTATCGATATTTCCATGCTTGCAGCCTCCTAAAAAAGGTTTAGATACAGCTTGATGATGCCCGGTTCCCTAAAAGATCAGGCGGCCGGCTTTACCGCCGGGGCGGGCTTTTTGACCGGGGTCACCACCTTCTTGAACTTCATGGCCCCCAGCAGTGACAGCAGCCCGGACAGCAGGAAAAAGGTGTAGGCGATCCAGGACTGCATGACGTTAAGTTTCACCTGGCTGGCAAAGGCGATGATCTGGATGACGGCGTAGACCAGGATCCCGGAGGGGGCGAAGATCATGTACTGCCAGTCGGTCTTCTTGCGCAGCACCAGCTCGTACTTCCGGGCGATCAGCCCGAACAGCACGCAGGTGATCCACAACAATATGCTGCCGGCGATGGTCACCAGGTTGGTGACGGTGACGTACCACAGGAACTCGTTGTCATAGAGGAGCAGTTTGAACATGTTCACCTCCAAATGTTGATTACGGTGATTTTATGTTAAAAATTCAAAAGCAAAATTCAAAAAGCAAAAAGTTTTATTTTTTAACGAGAAGCTTCTTTGTATTTTTTATTATCGTCACGAATATCGCAGTAAGTTCATTGTTCTCTTTTACGGCGGCATTGATTTCGTCAAGTTCATACCGGCAGCTTTCTGAAATCAGTTCCAGCCAATACCCCGTTTCTTCAAGTTCTTGGAGCGAAATATTAGCCTTGGAAATAAATTCCTCTTTGGATCGCGCCCTGGCAGCTTCGCGAAAGTTTGCACCGACCGAGGTGCCGGACCTCAGCATCTGCTTTCCGAGTATCTGGGCAACATTATTTTTGGGCAGTTTGCTGTATAGCCGGATTATCTGTAACGCAAAGTCTTTGGTCCGTATTTTCAAATCTACCATTTCTGCCTTCTGCTTTCTGCCCTCTGCCTTCTGCTTTCTGCCCTCTGCCTTCTGCCCTCTGCCCTCTGCCCTCTGCCTTTTGATTTGTTATTTCAACACCGCCATCTTGCCGGTGGCGGATCTTCCATTGGCCGTAATATTATAAAGATATACCCCGTTGGCAAACCCGCCAATGTTGCATTTCAGGTGATTGGGGCCTTTTTGCCCGTGGCCGTCAATGCTTTTTACCAACTGCCCGGCAATGTTGTAAACTTTTAAACTGTATGGGCAATTCTTGGGCAGGGTGAAGGAAATGTTTGTATACCCTTTTACCGGGTTGGGATAATTTTTATTTAGGGCTAATTCGTAAACCGGGAAGGAAATAGAACCATAGTTTACCCCAGGAGGTGGTGGAGCATATGGCCCAACCCAATGAACATAACCATCATTGCCTACTTGATAGAATACTGGAATATAGGTTCCGACTCCGCCGACCCTGTATGGTATGTGCGGATACCAGCAGGCCTGGGTTCCGTCGGTGATCTTGAGGGGCGCGCCGTAGGAGGCGCCGTTGTCGGTAGATTTGGTGATATAAATATCGGAGGTGGCAATGTCGCCCCAGTTGGAAGTAAAAGTAAGGATCAGGTCGCCGCTGGGATCCAGAGCATAGTTGCAGAAATCGGGATAGACCGAAAGGCCGCCGGAGCTGTCGATGGCGCCGCAGATCTGGGTCAGCACCCAGCCGCTGGTAGTTAAATGATAGTCATAGATGCCGGACAATGGTCCGTAGTCGGTGCCGTCGTCCAGGGTGTCCATGGCCAGGTAGGTGGCAAAATGCGGATAGCCGTCCTCATCAACCGCTATGCCCAGGTCATAGCTTTCGCTTTCCCAACTAATTACGCCTGGATCTGGGGCAAATGTCAATGGTCCCCAATTGATGCCGGCATCAGTGGACATGCGATACCAGAATAGAACTTTACCCAGGGTGTCCGGGGTCAATCCGCAGGAGCCCACCATTACGGTGTTACCGTCTAAGGAGGTGGCAACCTGAACTTGGTTGACATAGCCCGCAACGATGGGATCGTGGACCACTGAGCCGCCCTTGAATATATTCAGGCTGTCCTCGGTGCCGAATAGATCATAATACATGTTGCAGTCGGAACGGGGGTCTGCCCTTTCCCAACTGTTGCCGTTGTCGGTGGAGCGGAAGTAGAATGAAGCATCCGGGGTGAAGTCGCCCCAATAGTTGGCCAGCACGTGATAGACGCCGTTGCTGCCCATAGTGCCGTTGACGCAATAATAGGCCGACCCGGCCACGTCCCGGCCCAGGGTGTCGACCTCGGTCTCCGAGCCCCACAGGCCGTCGTTGTAGTTGCCGTCGTCCCACAGGGTGTAAGCGCCTTCGCCGACCGCGCCCCAGCCCCAGTTGTAGAAGGCCACCGGCTTCTGGTTGACCCGGTCACACATGGCGGAGGGATAGCGGATGCTTCCGGTCAGCGGCCCCATGGTGCTCCAGGAGGTGCCGCCGTCGATGGTTCCGACATAATGTATGTTGCCATCGGTTCCCCGCAGGAACAGAATCACTGCGCCATCGGTGCCGAACCCGGGATCCATATCAATACAGCGGGCGGCCGTCATGTAACAGGAGAAATCGTGAACACCGGTAAATACCAAGTCGCCGGTGTCTTTATTCTTTTTGATGCTGATCGGGCCGGCTTTGGGGTTCTCGATCCCGCTCTTTTCCAGCCTCGGGGCGGGAGGCAAAGCCCATGTAAAAGAACTGATGATGAATAAACTCAAAATATACAGACCGGCATTTTTCATATCGTGCTCCTTGTATTAAGGAACGTTATTGAAGCCGGAAAAGAAAAGTGACGCACCGGTTATAGAACTACCGGAACATCACTTTAACAACATCATCATTTTGTCGGCCATCTGCTTGGCGGCCGAGGGCCCGATGATCATCGAGGCGTCCTTCTGCAGGGCGTAGCAGAACTTCATCACCGAATCCCTGGTCAGCTTGGAGGTGTTCAATTTATGGTCGGAGAGCTGGTTCTCGTAGATGGTGGCGCCCAGCTCGCCCAGGGCCTCCTCGGCCAGGGCCAGGATCTTCTCCAGGATGGAGGCTTCCACCGTGGTGGGCGGCTTGGGAGCCGGAGGCTTGGCCGGCGCCTGGGCCGGCGCCGGGGCCGAAGCGGGCTGCTGAACCGGCGCTGTTTTGACCGAGGCGGCCACCACGGTCTGGGGCACGGCTGGCGGGGCCGGGGCCGGGGCCGGCTGCTGGGCCATTATCAGCATTTCCTTTAAAGCCCCGTCCAGGGCCGAATCTATCACGCTGACATCGGCGGTGATATCGGTCAGCAGGTTCAAAAATCCCTTGTCGCTGCGCCGGATGAACAGCCGGCTGCCCCCGGTGTTGACCATCATCCGGTTTATCCTGAACTGGGCCACCTGGGAGAGCGCTTCGAAGGTCTGGGCCAGCACCATCACCGCCCGCTTGGCGTTCTCCTGGACGAACGACGAGGAGAGCGACTGGGAGACAAAGCTGCTGTCGTCCCCCACGAAAAAGCTCCCGGTGACGCCGGGCAGGCTGGACAATCGTATCAGTAATTCTTCCATGGCCGCTACCTCTTTTCCGCCGCCAGCCGGGATATCACGGCCTGGAACTTCTGTTTGACCTCCACGAAACCGATGGAGGCGATGGCCTTCTTGCAGGTCAGGTTCACCAGTTTCTCAAAGGCGTCCCCCACCTCTTTCTTGGAGATATCGGTCTTGACCCCGCTGCGGGCGGTGACCAGCCCCGCCCCGGCCTCCAGCATCCTGTCCAGCCGGCCCTGGGGATCGACGTTCTTGATCTCCTTGTCCAGCATCTCCTGCCACTCCTTGGCTTTTTCGCCCTTGGATCCGAATTCCTCCAGCAGCATGTTCAGCAGAATTACCTTCTGTTTGAGCAGTTCCTCGGCCTCGGAGATCTCGGTCATCTTGTCCTCGGAGAGCAGCTCTATGGGGTTTATCTGGGTGGCCCACCAGGGAACCTGGGCCCCGTCCAGCTGCACCCCCAGATAGGCCGTCCCGACCGGCATGATCAGCATCTTATGGCCCTCGCCCTCGGCCACCACCGAATTCAGATTGCCCAGATCCAGGTTGGAGGTGATCACCTCCGCGGCCGAACCGATAAAAGCCACCACCTCGCCCAGGTTGCCCGGGGCGCCGGCGGAGGCCTTTATTGTGGACCCGTCCTCCTTGGAGACGGCGGCGCTGCACTTGACGCCCTCCATCTTCAGGACGCTGTCCATCAGCTCAGCTGGTTCCTTGGCCATAATCTCTCCATCAACGCTTTAAAAATATCCTGCCCCTTTAGCCGCTCTTGACCAGCTTCTGGACAGCCTGGTATTTGTGTTTGGCCAGCATCGGCCCGTATTCCTTGACGCCCTTCTGGTGCATGGCCTCGGCCACCTGGTCCCATACCTGGACCACCTCATCCCGGCTGATGTCGGACTTGGTGCCGTCCTTTATCTTGACCACAAAATCGGTGAACTCCACGTGGCGGGCCAGGTTGCCATTCTTATCGCCGGCCGCCAGGGTGGTTTTGGCCAGTTCCACCCAGGGCACCACCCCGGTCCCCTTGACCCCGAATTCCTCCAGCATCAGGTTTACGAAATCCACCTTGGCCTGCAGGGTCCGCTCCACCTCATGGGGGTCCACCACCAGGTTCTTGGCCAGGAACCAGGAGATGGTCTTGACCACCTCCAGCACCCCCAGCTTGCTCTCGTCGATGATGGCCCGGATGTCGCGCTTGCCGTTGACCAGGGCCAGTATGGTCCAGTCGCTGCGCCGGATGGTGACGGCCGATTCCTCGGGGGCCTGGGCGGTCCTGACCAGGGTGGTATCGAAGGGAGGGAGGCTCTTTAATATCTCGTCCATCTCCAGGCGCCGGCGGTCGCCCTCCTGCAGCAGGGCGTCGGCCCCGTCCTTGATGGTCTCCTCGGAGGCCTTGGCCCCCGGGGCGAATTTTACCTCGCCGGATGATTCCAGGCACAGGCCGTAAACCGCTTCGCTGCCCTTGATGTCGCCGTAAACCGCATGCACCGCCCGGCCCTTGTCGAAGTAGATCTCGCCAAAGTTCTTCCCGGCCTTGACGGTGATCACCCCGGTCTTCTGGAAGTGGGCCAACAGATAGATTATCTCAGTAAGATGGAAATCTGACAGATTGGTTTGGAGGCTCATAAATGGAAAATAATGGGTATTAGAAAATTTTTGTAACTTCTTTTATACCTAATATATTAAGTCTAATTGAAAATCTCCCATCTGTCAACAAAAATTTTTATCCTTGGGCATATATCAGCCCCGTCCTAAACCTTCCGGCGGCCTTTTCCTCGTCTGGGGTCGGGGACCCCGGAGCCAATTCCAGGTCCCATGATCCCCTGAAACCATCCTCCATGCCGGTTGCCACCTCGTCGAAAGCCGGTGCCCGCCCCAGGATATCCCTCAGGGTCCCCGCCCGGACCTCCCGGGGATCACAACTGAAAAACTTATGCTCCTGCCCGCAGTTCATCAGCAGGGAGCCCTGCTGGAGAATGACGCCGTTCATCCGGCGCTGGGCGCTGCCGATGAGCTTTTTGCCTCCGGCGGTGATCTCGTAACGCCCGGCGGCGGCAAAGCACAGGGCCGAGGCTGCGGCCGAGACATCAGGAACCTCCGATCTCACCATCTCGGCATCCACCCCCAATATTTTCAGGCCCGCCAAAAGTCCCTGGGCGATGCGTCCATAGGTCTCCATGATGGTCCCGCCTATCACCGGGTCGTCCTCCCGGGCGATCACGCTGTAGGTGAATTCGTCCTGATGCATCACCGCCCTCCCCCCGGTGGGCCGGCGGACTATGTCAAAACCGGCCCGGTGGCAGGCTTCGATATCCAGGTCTTTTATCTTCTGGTTGTATCCCAGGGATACCGCCGGGGGGCTCCACCCGAAGAAGCGTATCACCGGCAGCGATGCGCCGGATCCCACCGAATGCACCAGGGCCTGGTCCAGGGCCATATTGTAGGCCCCGTCATTCAGGCCGGTATTGAGAAGGCGCCACCGATGTCTTTCGGTGCTCATTTATTTTTTCATCCTTTCGGCGGCGGAGACCGCCCGGCGGTATCCGTCGGCCACTGCGCTGTCTTTTATTCCTGATTTCATCGCCATCCCCAGATTCTGGGCGGCCTTTTCATACTGGCCCAGACGCAGCTGGACCTCGCCCCAGAAAGCCGCCAGCCAGACATCACTATAGCCGTTAATGAAGGCCTTGGAAAATGATTCATCGGCCCTGGGCCAGTCCTGCAGGGCAGATAATCAAACCCAGGTGAAGCGCCCGTTGAAGAAAGAAGCCGCGAACCATGCGAGTAAAAACAAAAACCCGGTGATTATCGGCTTCCCCTTGATGGTGTTCGTCTTGCTATCCAATTTTAAACCCGCCGGGATCAATAGCCCTGGTCCAATTATTCAGCGAAGTTCTGACTTGATATGATCTCATTATTTTTCTTTGGCGCTATCGTTTTCAATGAATTCCAGGGCGCTGCCGGCAGGCCTGAAAAAGGGATCCTTCTCCAGGGCCAGCCGATACCAATGGGATGCATCCCGTACCAATCCCCTTTGCTGATAGCAAAGCCCGATATTATAGTAGACCACCGGGGATCTGGGGCTCAGGGCGGCGGCTTTTTTATATTCCCCCTCAGCCTGGGCATATTTCCCCATCATGAAATACAGCACTCCCAGGTTATTGACAGCATCAATATTATCGGGCCTTATTTCCATGGCTTTTTGGTAATGCACTATCGCCGAATCGGCCTGCCGCCTTTTGGCATACTCATTGGCCAGGTTGAAGTGAGCCAGAAAACTTTGGGGGGAGGTCCGGGCCATCTCCCTGAAAAGGGTATGATCGCTTTCCCACACCCGGTTCTGACGGACGGTTTTATATCCCAAAAAAGAACCGTAGATTACCAGCAAGACAATCGTCGCATACTTCCAGGTTCTTTGCTTGATTCTGCCAATCAATTTTACGAAAGCCCAGGCCAAAAGCAATGCTATCCCCAGCGAAGAAAAGAAAACAAACCTTTCTCCGAATTCAACATTACTGGTATTTCGAACCAGGCCCATGGCCGGCAAACTGCCCCACAAAAACAGCACGCTGGAAAAAGCGACAATAACATCTTTCCATTTTCTGGACAGATATATCAATACCGCCGGCAATGCCAATAACAGAAGGCTGCCTATCCATCCGGACAAGCCGGCTTTAAACACCTCGGTATAATAAGTGCTGAGGTCGGCCGGCCAAAGTATCAGCTTGAGATATCTCCAGTTTTTGGGAGCGATGGTCCCGATGGCTGAAAAATCCAAGATGTCTTTCTGCCAGTAAAGGTTGTTTTTAAGAACCAGATACCGGGCGGTCAAAAACAGCAGGAATATCGCCAGATAATAAACATGCTCGAAACGCCAGATATTTTTCTTCCGGCCGTGACTCTGCAGCAATTCCATGCTGAGCAATATCACCGGGAACACCACGGCGATCTCTTTTGAGCCCAAGGCGACCAGCCAGGAGATCACCGAGACGATCAACCGCCATATTTTATTGTCTTTTCTCCATTTCCAGTAAAAGTAAAGAGAGCCTATTATAAAAAGAGCGGCGGTCAGATCCGTCCTGCCGTTTATAAATGCCACCACCTCGGTATGTATCGGATTAAGCAGGTATAACAAGGAGGCTAAAAAAGCCAGCCACCGGTGGGAAGATAAATCCCAGACCAGGGCATACCAGAAGACCGCCAACAGGGCCATCATAATAACGTTGGTCAGATGAAAGGGGAAAGGGTTTTGCCCCCAGATCAATTTGCTCAAGCCGAACGACAACAGTATTATCGGCCGGTAATAATTGCTGGAGTTGTTCTTTTCCGCATCCAACGACTGGCTCCACGGCTGATAATTGGTGACAAACACTTTGCCCAGATCAGCCCAAGCCCCGACCCCGGCGTTATGGTTGATGGCATATAGATCGTCAAAAACGAATTGATTCTGCAGCGAGTTGCCGTAGACCGCAAAGGTCAAAACCACCAATGCCAGCGCCATCCAGTATTTACCGAGCAAAAAGGCCGGCCGGTTTTTGCCTGGCTCCTGGCTGACGCATGATTTCATTTTTTCCGGTCCGGGCATATTGCTACCCGATCATTTAAGTATGTGAAGCCAGTTGCCCAGCAGGAACTGCATCTGGCCTATCAACAGTGATATCCGGGCCATCACGGTGTAGCCGAAGGCCGCCCCGAAGGCGATCATCAGGTACCACACCCCCAGCTGGGCGGTCCCGCCCACCAATCCCTTGTGCTGGGCCGAGAAGAAGAAGTAGACCAGGGTGGTCAGCACCCCGCCCACGAACAGGACATTGTTGAGCGAGTTCAGCGGCATGGCGGTGGCCTGCACCTGGGCTAGGACATCGGCCGACAGGAAGGCCATCACGGTCAGGCCGGCCCCGATGCCCACCACGAAGGACAGGGGGAACCGGATCAACCAGTTGAGCTTGCGGGAGAAGGCGAAGAATATCATCAGCCCCAGTATCCCGGGGATTATCAGATAGAACTTGTGGGCGAAGTCGCGGTACAGGGGGGTCAGCAGGTTGGGCAGCACCACATTGTGGTATTCGGCCGCCACGAAATAGCCGGCCGAGACCCCCACGTAGACATGCTCGGCGAATTTGTAGAGCGGGTTGTCCTTGTACAGAAAGCTGTAGATGCACAGCACCAGCAGGGCCGCCAGCCAGGTTCCGAATACTGCCATGTTACTTCTCCTCCCTCTTGCGGATGGCAAAATAGGCGATGTTGCCGATGATGATGAAGGCGATGATCAGGAAGTGCCCCAGGCTCTGGGCCGACATCCCGGTGGTGGCCATGGCCGGGCGGCCTATCAGCATCTCGTACTCGGCCGCCCCCCGCATGCCGCCCATCAGGCCCTGCAGCTGGTTGGACTGCAGGTAGGCCGAGAACTCCGGGGCCGAGACCGCGGTGCAGCCGCCGGTGACCGGGATCCGGAAGCGCTGCCAGGCGAACTGGATCCACATCAGCAGGCCGGGATCGCCGGCCGAGAAGGACACGATGGCGGCCACATCCTTCAGGGATCTGACTTTTCTCATCAGCGGCAGGGTGTCGGTCCGGTTGTGGTAATAATCCTGGGGAAAGGCGTCGTAGATGTTCTGGGCCATGGAGACCACCACCACATACTGGCCCGACTTGTAGCCCAGGTTGACGTAGTCGGTGCCGTAGGCCTTGCCGGGGAAATCCTTCCGGATCACCTCGCCGATCTGCCGCTCGATCAGCGGAATGCCGGTGACCCAGTGCCCCATCATCACCACCTTCAGGTCCTTGCGCATGGCGTGCCGCAGCATGGCGTCGGCCAGGGGATGCAGCTCCGGCATCGAGCCGGGATCGTAGTCCCAGGAGAACAGCACCGGGGTCCCGGCCGGCAGGCTGTCGATCAGATCGTAGGCCCGCCGCACGTCCTGGGAGATGGTCACCGGCATTTTCAGATCGACCAGCAGGGCCGCGGCCACCACCAGCCCCATGGCCAAAAATATCCAGCGGCGGTCCAGCTGGGTGAGTTTGGTCATCGTTTCCTTGAATCCCATCTTAATTGCCTCCCCCGGTGGTCAGGTAGGACCGTTCGATACCCAGCAGCATCCGCAGGGCCATGGACACCGCCCCCAGGGCCGCCCCGATCTTGATGCCCCGCTGGCCGGCGGCGTTGGGGATGTCCATGATCCATTGGGTCAGCCCTTCCAGGGCGTTGGGGAATTTGGCCCCCAGCCAGGGAAGGTGGTGCCAGATGACGTTGCCCAGCGGGATCCGGCCGATCATGATGATGGTGGCGGCCACCAGCAGCAGGGTGGCCTCCTTGTTGCGGGCCCGAAAGGCCCGGTAGGCGGCCGAGGCGATGAAGAAGGCCAGCAGCGAGAACATAGCGGCCGACAGCGGCGCCATCACGTTGTCGTACAGCCAGTAGTATACCGTGCCCTCGCTGATGCCCCAGAACAGCCCGATCACCATCATCGACACCAGGCAGATCAGCAGCACCAGGCTGTAATACCAGCCGCTTTTTTGGCGGTGGATCTTGTCGGCATGCACCTGGATCAGATTGCCGATTCCCAGCACCAGGGTGAAGGCCACGATGATGATCTCCCAGGACTGCATCTCCTGGGCCGATGCCGCGATGATCTTGTGCGGCACGAAGAAGGCCAGTATCATGTAGAACCCGGCCAGGAAAGTGATCGTCAATGGCAGTGTTTTTTTCATTTCAGTGATCTCCTTACTGCGAGGCCAGCCAGCGGCTGGCGAAAAAGTGAAGCTGGGGATATTTCAGGGCCAGGGTCTCCAGGATGACGCCCAGAATTATCAGACCGATGGCGATGGCCTTGCCCCAGTCCTGGGCCTTGATGGTGCCCATCAGCACCGGCTCCTTTGACAGGTAGGCCGAGGCGGCGTAGATCTCCTCGCCGATCAGGGTGTAGTCGCAGGCCGCCACGAAGAACGGCAGCTGGGTGATCATGGCGGTGCCGGCGATCTGGATGGCCCCGGTGGCATAGCCGGTCTCGGCCAGGATCAGGGACTCGGCGTAAAAGGTCCCGATCATGAAATTGGCCGCCGGTTTCTCGCGGATCATGATGCCGTCCACCCCGGCGGTGTAGGCGAACTGCTCGTTGGTCAGGTAGCGGATGTTCTCGGCCCGGTAGGCGTCCGGCCGCCCGGCGTTCATGTAGCTGGCCTTGACGATCTCCTGGGCCAGGGTCATCACCAGGGGATCGGAGCAGGGCACCAGCAGGGGGGTCTCATACTCGGCGGCCTTCTCGGCCACCCGCCCCAGGATCACCAGGCTGGCCAGGGTCTGGATGTCGGACACCGCCGACAGCCCCCCCGACGGCAGATACAGGATGGGGCGCCCCATCTCGGTGGCCCGCCCGATGGCCTCGTCCACCGCCGACAGACCGGTTATCTTGCGGACAAACAGGGTGGCCCCCCTTCGGGCCCGCCAGATGAAGAACAGCACCAGCCCGGTAAAGAGGGCCAAAGCGACCACCAGGCTGACCCGCTGGCTGTTGAACCACGATGCCCGCGGAACCGCCGGTTCGCTGATCCGGGAAGCATACAGCCCGGCATCGGTGACCGCATCTATCCGATAGAAATACTTTTTCCCGTTGGCCAGCCCCTGATCCGAATATTCGCTGATCTTCGGCGCCATTTCGATGATCTGGGAAAACGGGCCCTCCGGCGTCTCGGCCCTCATTAATCGCAGCACCGATACCTGAGACCCCAAACCCGGATCGGCCGGCAGATCCCAGGTCACCAGCAGTTCTCCCCCGGCATCATTGGGAACATCATCCGCCTTCAGGTTTTCCACCATCAAGTTTGGGGGAGGCGGATCGTAAGCGGAAACAGCTTCGGAGAAGGATAGCCCGGCGGACAGCGCCAATAACGTCAATATCGTGATCCTTAACCGCATATTGACCCCTCTTTTCATTATGGTTGAAAAATTATGCCCGGTTCGATCTAAATCTCCCCGGACATGATTTAATTTCTCATTGTTTCGTCTGGTCGGCTGGATCAATCCTCGATCAGCTCCACATTGGCCCGGGGGACCACCGCCTTGGCGCCGTCCTCGAATGTCACCTCCAGCACCCGGGCGTGGCTCTCGGATTCCAACTGCTGCAGTTCGTGGGGCAGGGCCGACACCTTGCCGATCTTGCCGAAGTACGGCTGGCGGATCACCCGGATGGCGCTGCCGATCTCCATGCCCCCGGCCTCCTTGACGGCCTCGCTGCCGGCATCCTGGCTGCCCAGGGGGATGATCACTTCGGGGCGCATCACGCCGGCCCTGATCTGGGTGGCCCCGTTGACCGAAGCTTTTAGCCCCTGCTTGGACTTGAGCAGTTTGAAGGTCTTGCCGGCCATGCTCATCTGGCCGAAGCCCTCGGTGACCACCAGGGTCAGCCCCACCTCCTCATGCCCGGTGATGGCCACCCCGATGTCGTATCCCATCAGTTTCTTCAGATCGGCATCGTCGATGCCGCCCACCACCACCGCCTTGACGCCCACCTCGGCCGCCTTCTTCAGGGCGCCGTATCTGATCAGCGATCCGCCGACCACCACCTTCCCTTTGCAGTCGGGGGTCAGCATCTCCACGGTCAGCTCCTGTGAGGGGTCGGCCGCCACCACCTTGATATCTCCGTTGGTCTCCCCGCCCACTCCGAAGATGCCCTGGATGAAGCTGCCGAAAGCCTCCACCGTGGCCCCCTCGGACTCGCTGACCTCGGTCACCTGCCCGTCGATGTAGGCCTTGATCTGGACCGGCATGGGCGGCTCCCGCAGGATCACCTGCCCGGTGATGCTGGAGACGGACTCCAGGGTCCCGGCCACCGGGGCCTTGCAGCTGCTCTTGAACAGACCGAAGAACCCCTTGCTCTCGGCCAGGGTCTCATCCTTGGCCACCGGGTCGCCGATCTTTTTCATCATGTGGGAGGGCACATCCTCGGCCAGCAGGCCCAAGAGCCCGGAGACGTTCACCGGCTGGACGTTGCCCGGCAGCTCGGTCCTGGCCACTATCTGGTCGGAGCCCACCTTGTCTCCCTTTTTGACGATCACCTGGCCCTTCAGGGGAAGGCGGCGGTCTTTCTTGATCAGGGTCTTCTCGGTTACCTTCAGTCCCGGGGTATATGCGTGTGCCATAGTGTATTTCCTTATTGTTGGGGCAATTCATGAATTGCCCTTACGTTATTCGGTTGGGACACGGCCTGTCGTGTCCTTACAATTATCTTTTTTAACCGCGGCCCTCTCCGCAATTGGGAGGGGTCATTTATTTGGGATACACCCCTAACGCCTGGTTCCACTCGGTCAGCTTTTTGATCCTCTCCTTCTTGTCCTCGGGGATCACCAGCGGCCGGCCCCGGCCGTCGATGATCAGCCCCACCGTCCCGCCCTCCAGGTCAACCTCCATCTCCTTGCCCTTGCCGGCTCCGATATCGAAGCCCTTGGCCGGTACCACCACCGCCTTCAACTTTTCGGCCAGCGGGATCAGCTTCATCTGGCCGACCTTGACGTTCTCCTCGACCACCGAGCCGTCCTCCCTGGTGTATTTGACGGTGACGCAGTTCTGGCCCTCCTTGCCCTGTCCGGTGGGGCAGATGCAGGAGCCCAGGCGCACCAGGCAATCCTTGAGGAAGACCTCGTTGGCCGCCTTGGCGTGGACCGTGGAAAGCACCCCCAAATGCGGGGCCATGAAGATGGAATCCACCGCCATGGTGGTGATGCCCTCGGGCTGGAAGGCGTCGATCATCATCAGGGCCGACTGCACCCGGCGCGGGGCGTGCGACAGCACCCCTCCGGAGCCGATCAGGATCTTCAGGTCCATCATGTTGATCAGGGTCTCGCCGGAGCCGGTCTGCTCGAAGGCGTCGGAGATGGTCCGCTCCTGCTGGACCCCCTTGAGCCCCACCGCCATCGATTTGTGCTGGACGAAGGCCAGCCTCAGGGCCTCGCGGGAGATGGCCTGCTCGATCTGCAGCTCCTCCTGGGTCTGGGGGATGGTGGTGGGGCGGATCATCTTGTTGCGGATCCGGTTCCGGACCTCGGCCTCATCCATCTCGAACGGCACCCAGCGCATGATGTTGGCGATGCCGGCCTCGGCCAGCACGTTGGAGATGGAGTAGCTCATCCCCAGGTTGGCCGAGACGGTGCGGTTGAAGACGTCGCTGTCGGTGCCCTTGTCGAAGAACACCGAGAAGACGTCGGTGGTGGCCCCGCCGATATCCACCCCCACCGCCGCGATATGCTCGGCCTTGGCCAGGGATTGGATCATCAGCCCCACCGCGCCGGGGGTGGGCATGATCGGCACCTCATGGGCCATGGCCATCAGTTTTTTATAGCCCGGGGCGTGGGCCATCACGTGTTCCATGAAGACGTCGTGGATGGCGTCGCGGGCCGGGGTCAGGTTCTCGCGCTCCAGCACCGGGCGCAGGTTGTCCTTGATCAGCAGGGCGGTCTTGGATTCCAGGGTCTTGGTGATGATCTCCCGGGCGTCCTTGTTCCCGGCGTAGATCACCGGCAGGCGGTAGCTGGTCCCGAAGCGGGGCTTGGGGTCGGCCGCCGCGATCAGCTCGGCCATCTCGGCCACGTGGGTGACCGTCCCCCCGTCGATGCCGCCGGACAGCAGGATCATGTCCGGCCGCAGGTGGCGGATCCTTTCGATCCGCTGGTGCGGCAGGCGGCCGTCGTTGGAGGCCAGCACGTCCATCACGATGGCCCCGGCCCCCAGGGCCGCCCGGGCGGCCGATTCGCCGGTCATGGATTTGACCACTCCGGCCACCATCATCTGCAGGCCGCCACCGGCCGAGGAGGTGGACATGTAGATGTCCACCCCGTTCAGGCCCTCGGCCGGGGTGATGATGTCGTCGCCGTTGAGTATCTTGCGGCCCGACAGCTCCTCCACCTCGCGCACCGAGTTGAGCACCCCCTTGGTGACGTCCTCGAAGGGCTTCTCCACCGTGGTGGGGGCCTCGCCCCGGGTGGTCTGGCGGTATTCGCCGTTCTTGTATTCGATCAGGATCGCCTTGGTGGTGGTGCTGCCGCAGTCGGTGATCAGGATCGTTTTAAGCTTGTTGGGATCAACTGCCATCGTCGTCTCCTAATGGGTTATATGAATTAGATTTATTTTTTCACTGTCATTCCTGCAACAGCAGGAATCCAGGGTACTGATTGGACACGGATTAACACAGATTTTTTAGCACCTTTCCTTCTCCGCATCGGGGAGGGCTAGGAAGGGGTCTGTTTCTGGCGAAGTGTCTTTCACCCCTACTTTATACCGATTTTGCTTTTGATCTTCTCCCACCAGGTCTTCCTGCCCTCGGCTTTTCTCAGCTTCCTGGATTCGTCCTTCTCGGCCTTTTCCCGGGCCTGCCACTCGGCCTCCTGGCGCTCGATCTCCTGCAGCAGCAGTTCCACGTTCTCCCGGTCCTCCATCAGCACCGCGAATTCGTCGTACTCCCTGCGGTTCAGAAAGGCCTGGACCATGGGCTGGAAGAAGATCAGGGCCTGGCTGCCGATGAAGGTCAGCGGCTTGACCGATTCCAGGAACATGATGGCCGGGACGGTCAGCTTGCGCTTGACCACCTGGTTGGCGATCTTGGCCAGAAGTTCCTTGGCCCGTTCCGGGCTGACCTCACTTAGATCGGAGATGGTGGAATTTGACATGATGCCTTTTATACCAAAATATTGATACTTAAACTTCCCCTCTAACCAAGAGGGGTTTAGGGGTGTGTCTCCCCTCTAATAAGAGGGGTTGGGAGTTTGTCACCGTACTATCACCATCTTCCCGGTGGCCGTCTGTCCATTTGATTCCAGCCGCGCCAGGTAAACCCCGCTGGCCACTTTCCGGTTGCCGGCATCCCGGCCGTTCCACTGTAAACCGTAAACCCCTGCACTTTTGAACTCATTGGCCAGCGTCCTTACTTCCTGTCCCAGCAGGTTGTATACTTTTAACGAAGTCATTCCGTTTTGGGGTATCTGATAATTTATCTGATTGCCCGCCACATTCAACTTTAAACTTTCAACGTTGAACTTAGTCTCGCCGACTTGCTCGTTCGCTATTCCCGCCGCACCGTAGCCCTGGTAAATACCCAGCCCGGCAGATCCATTCGCCAGGCAAATCAAACTGTCGGCAAAAGCCACGCCATAGGCATCACCAGTCGTGTTGTAGTAACCTGACTGGGTTGGCAATGCCGGCGCGCTGATGTTGATTACCCGCAGGCCGGAATCCATATCCGCCACATAAGCGTTGTTGCCGGCCACGCTCACAAAGTTGGCATAAACTGCCGTATTGTAATATCCTGTTTCGGCGGGGCTGGCCGGATCGCTGACATTGATTATTCGCAAGCCGCCAGCGGCATCGGCCACGTAAGCATAATTGCCCGATATCGCCACTCCGCTTGCATTGCCGGGTGTGTCGTAGAAGCCGACTTCGGTCGGGCTGGCCGGATCACTGACATCAATCACCCGCAGTCCGTAACCACCATCTGCCACATAGGCGTAACTGCCAAATACCGCCACGCTATAAGCATAGCCAGGGGTGTCATAGAAGCCCTCCTCGGCCGGGCTGGCCGGATCGCTGACATCGACCACCCGCAGGCCGGAACTCCGGTCCGCCACGTAAGCGTAATTGCCTGATACTGAGACGCCCCGGGCGCCCCCGGGAGTAATGTAAGCGCCGGTTAAAGTCGGGCTTCCCGGTATGCTGATGTTGATTATCCTCAGGCCGGAATCTACATCAGCAATATAAGCATAACTGCCGGATACCGCCACACTCCGCCCTCCCCCCGGTGTGTCATAGAAGCCTACCTCGACGGGATTGGCCGGAGAACTGAGGTCAACTATCCTCAGGCCAGAAATCCCATCCGCTACGTAGGCATAGCTGCCCGATATTGTCACTCCAAAACAATCACCCGGCGTGTTATAAACGCCCACCGTCCTGACATTGGAACTGTCCTGGGCCAAAACTTGACCAGACAGACCGAGTGCAACCGCAAGAAGAATCTTTGCCTTCATGGCCGCACCTCCGTTATTTACAGTTGAAAACTGTTTGAACCGGCTCGAGCTGTTTCAAATCTATTTACCCTCTCCGCATCGGGGAGGGATTTAAGGGAGGGGTCTACAGACACTTCCCTGAATATCTTAGCTTCGGCTCCTTGACCGCCTTGACGTCGTCCAGCCGGCCGATGGGCGTATTGTTGGGCGCGCTCTTTACAATTTCGGGATTGGTTTCGATCTCTTCCGCTATCTTCTTCATGGCGTCGATGAAGGCGTCCAGCGTTTCCCGGCTCTCGGTCTCGGTGGGCTCGATCATGATGGCCTCGGGCACGATCAGCGGGAAATAGATGGTCGGGGCGTGATAGCCGTAATCCAGCAGCCGCTTGGCGATGTCCAGGGTCTTGACCCCCTTCTCCCGGAACTTGGTTCCGGAGAAAACGCACTCATGCTTGCAGTGGGCCTTGTAGGGCAGGTCGTAGATCCCCTCCAGCGAGCGCATGATGTAGTTGGCATTGATGATGGCGTTCTCCGAGGCCGCCCGGACGCCCTCCGGCCCCAGCATCCGCAGGTAGGTGTAGGCCTTGACCATCACCAGGAAATTGCCGAAGAAGGAATGGACCTTGCCGATGCTGTCGGGCCGGTCGTAGTTCAAATAATATTCGGTTTCCCGATTTTCGCTTTTCGCTTCTCGAGCCCCGATCGTGGGGACCGGAAGGAATGGCTCCAGCGCCTTGGTGCAGGCCACCCCGCCCCCGCCCGGGCCGCCGCCGCCGTGGGGCGTGGCGAAGGTCTTGTGCAGGTTGAAGTGCATGGCGTCGATGCCCATGTCGCCGGGCCGGACGATGCCCATCAGGGCGTTGAGGTTGGCTCCGTCCATGAACACCAGGCCGCCGACATCGTGGACCATTTTGGTGGCGGTGCAGATGTTCTTTTCGAACAGCCCCAGGGTGTTGGGATTGGTCAGCATCAGGGCCGCCACCTCGTTATCCAGGTGGGCTTTCAGGTCCTCGGGGTCCAGTAGCCCCTGGGCATTGGATCTTATCTGGACCGACTGGTAGCCGCAGATGGTGGCCGAGGCCGGGTTGGTGCCGTGGGCCGAGTCGGGGATCAGTATCTTCTTTCTGGGATTTCCGTTCTTGGCATGGTAGGCCCGGATCATCATCAGGGCGGTCAGCTCGCCGTGGGCCCCGGCCACCGGCTGCAGGGTGATGGCCTCCAGCCCGGCGATCCGGCACAGTTGGCCGCCCAGGTCTTTCATCAGCCGCAGGGCCCCCTGCAGGTCCGCCTGGTCCTGCATTGGATGCAGCCCGGTGAAGCCAGGCAGGCGGGACATATCCTCGTTGACCTTGGGGTTGTATTTCATGGTGCAGGAGCCCAGCGGGTAAAAACCCTTGTCCACATGGTGGTTCAGGGTGGACAGCCGGACGAAGTGGCGCATCACGTCTATCTCCGAGACCTGGGGCAGGCAGGACAGTTCCGGTCGCAAATATTTCTCGGGGATCATCTGGCTGACGGGCTTGACGGGCACATCGCAGGCCGGCAGGGGATGCCCCTTGCGGCCGGCGGATGACAGTTCAAAAATGCTCTTCTCGATCATGGAAATCCTTTAAACAATGTGTTGTAGCATAACAGCATAGGATATCATTAAAGAGTGGATGATGTCAAGATAAAATTATGGTTGCTTAATGCATCACTTACCAGCTTCAAAATCATTAGTATAGATCAAAAAAGCGCCCTTATGGGCGCTTTTAATTTATCACTCCGCTGGTGGTGCTGGGGGCTTATAAACGTTCTGGATCCCGGGATCCACCGCCTTAACAGCATTTTCTGCTTCCGCCAGGGAATCATAGGTTCCAAAAGCTCCGGCAATGGCAAACTCATCGATGGATTTTTCCGAAGTATAATACCAGATATTATTCTCTTTAAGGGCATTGGAATTCTGGTAGGCCTGTTCCGTCGTTGGATGAACAATATATTTCTTTCCGGCTAACCTTATACCAATATAAATCATCTTTTTTCACCTCCTTTCAAAACAAATTGAATTTCTTCGATAAGCCTTTTAGCTTCGTTTTTTATTCCCACAATGTTTACATCTTGTGAAATGACTTTATCTAAGTAGATCATTGCCTCCCGATCATCCTTCATTCTATGGCAGACATCACCGATGTTTAAAAGGGCCACAACTTTCATAAAGGTCATATTCTGTTGAACGGCTAGGTTATGGCATTCTTTAAACAATTCTTTTGCTTTAGGATAATCGTCTCTGTTGTAGTATTCTAATCCTATATCACACAATATATTAACCATACTGCTCTTTTCGCCAATTTCCCGGGAGAGTGAAAATGCCTTGTTAAAATACTCTATACTTCCTTCATGATTCCCCATTTCACGCATTGCTTTTCCGCATACTTGGTAAGCTCTTATTAGGTTGACTTTATTTGTCAATAATAATAATTTCCCTTGGATCAGCTTTAAGGCTTCACTATATTTTTCGATACTTATAAGATTATCCGCTATGTTCAACAATACTGCATTAACGCCGTTTTCTTCTTCAAGATTATTATATATTTCAAGTGATTTATTAAATAATTCACTCGCTTCCTGGAATTTTTCCTTATATTGGAAAGTTTTGCCTAATTGCCGATAGCAATACGCCATGCCTTCACTGCCATTATTTTTTCTATACAAAGCTAAAGAATCATGGAATCTTGTTTCTGCCTTTTCAAAGTCGCTTTGGTGCAAATAAACATTCCCTATTTGACCTATAGCTTTTGCTTCTCTTTTTTCGTCCTTTAATTTTTCGCTGACGAATAAGTTCCTGCTAAAATCAGACAAAGCCTGATCGTAATTACCTATCAAATGGTGCACCTCTCCCCGACTCTCGTAAATATCGGAGATATTGCCGTGTGGGTTCAGGTAAAACTTTTCCCAGAATATTTTCCTCGCGGTATTCATCGATGATTTCTTTATTTTGCAATCATAATATATTCCCTCTCCCTCTGGGGGAGGGCCAGGGAGGGGTCAACCCTTACGCCCCCAGATAGCTGGCCTTCACTTTTTCGTTATTCAGCAGTGCCCTGCCTGCCCCCTCCAGTACGATATTGCCGGTCTCCAGAATGTAGCCCCGGTCGGCTATCTCCAGAGAGCGCTGGGCATTCTGCTCCACTAAAAGAATCGTGGTCCCGCTTTGCCGGATGTTTTGGATCACCTGGAATATCCGGTCCACGATGATGGGGGCCAGGCCCAGCGAGGGCTCATCCAGCAGCAGCATTTTGGGAGCGGCCATCAGCCCCCGGGCGATGGCCAGCATCTGCTGTTCCCCGCCGGACAGCGTACCGCCCTTCTGCCCTTTTCGTTCCCGGAGCTTGGGAAAGATGTCCAGGACCTTGCCCAACGATTCCTGCTTTTGTTTTTTATCGGAAATCAGGTAGGCCCCCAGGTCCAGGTTCTCCAGCACCGTCAGCCCGGGGAATATCCTCCTGCCCTCCGGCACCTGCACCAGCCCCATGCCGACGATATCGTCGGCCGGCCGGCCGTTGATCTCCTGCCCGGAGAATTCTATTTTCCCGCCCCGGACCGGCAGTATCCCGGAGACGGCCGAAATGGCTGTGCTCTTGCCGGCCCCTTTGGAGCCCAGCACCGCCACTATCTCCCCGGGATCCACCCGGAAGGTGATCCCGTGAAGCACCTCCAGGCTGCCGTATGAGACTTGAAGTTCTGATACTTTTAACATGATATCATTTCAACCACAAAGCGCACTAAGTTCACAAAGATTTTACTTGAATTCTTTTACCGAATGCTGTCTGCCGCACACTGTATACTCAACACTTTTTACCGGATACTGCATATCGTATACTGAATACCAAATACTGTATACAGTATACTTCACCCTGCTATTTATTTATCGATGCCCCTCTTCCATTTCCGGTCGAACTCCTCCACCGACAGATTGAATGATGCCTTAAAAACCCCTTTAAAATCACCCCCCTGCCCCATCTGGTCCACAAACAGCCGGACCATATCCCATCCGTTGTCCTCGACCAGGAAACTTACCGCCGACAGGCTGGCCCGGTAGGCCTGCTGAGCATCCTCCCGATCCAGGGTCATGAACGAACCTGACAGCTGGGATAACGGAAGGTAGGCGTGATCGGCGGCCCGCTGTCCCTCCTGATATTGGGCCAGACCCTCGTTGAACCATCCCGGAAATTTCCGGCCCCCGATCTCGAACAGCAGGGCATGGACGAACTCGTGGGTCAGCACCCTCTCCAGCACTTCCTGGTCCTCCCGGTAATCGGCCACCGGCACCCTGATCTTCCCGTCGAAGGCCGCCCCGGCCCAGGAGGCCAGGCTGGTGATGTCGGAGAACTGCTGGTTATTGTAGAGTATCACGCTGATGTTCCTTTGGGCCTGCCAGCCGAACAGTGCCCCCTGCCTGTCCCGGAT
The DNA here is from genome assembly GCA_031082425.1 of Candidatus Edwardsbacteria bacterium. Lineage (NCBI taxonomy): Bacteria > Candidatus Edwardsiibacteriota > Candidatus Edwardsiibacteriota bacterium. The sequence goes on from JAVHLB010000004.1 coordinate 247,326, forward strand.
GCCCTCCAGCATGAAAAGTATCCTGTCGGCCATCTCCCGGTTCTCCCCGCCCTCGAACCTGATGTCGAAATACCCGGTCTGGCTGGCCTCCAGGCCGTCCTCCCGGCGGCAGCGGTTGTCCAAGCCGTCCAACAGGCCGCTTATCGCCGAATCCCCGGGATTCAGTTCATAGGCTCTGCCCAGGCAGGAAAGGCAGGAATCGTTCCTGCCCAGACCATACCAGGCCTCCGCCCGCAGGTACCATAGGGCCGGTTTTTCCGGCATCAGTTTCAGGCCCCGGCCGGAGAGCTCCAGCACCTCCTGGTATTTTCCCTGATGAATCTGGCTGAGGCCGGAATTGAAATAGACCGCCTGGAGATTCTCCCCTATCAGCGAATCTTCCGGGGCCAGCCTCCGGGCTTTTTCCAGGAGCTTGAGGGCCCCGGGATATTCCTCCTGCCGGGAAAGCGCCACCCCCTGATTGGATAGTTCTATGGCCTCCTCAAGTCTGGCCCTCCGGCTCTGGAGCATTTCGAGATGCCCGTTGCCCTTGATGATGAAGACCAGCTCAACGGCGATCAGGACCAGAATTACGGTCACGACCGCATTTTTGGGTTTTATTTCCATAATGTCGTCAATGTTGGTTTGCCAGTTAGGCTTCGATGACCTGGGAGTGATTTCCTACCCTGTCCGGCGGGCCGTGAGTTATGTTCTATCGGCAGCATCGGGTGTTCAAAAGTTATAGACGAAATCTATGAAGGGGATCCCCGGAGTGATCATGTCCTCGCCCAGCACGTTGGCCAGGGCCAGGTCCACCGCCAGCCCCTCGCCGAAGAAACGAAAGCCGGCCGAGACCAGCGGCTGGTCCAGGCCGGGAAACAGCCAGTTCTCGGTGACGAAGGATACCCGGCGCGACAGGCGGTACTCCCCGCCCACCATCACCATCGGCCGATCGGCCATCTCATCGCCCGCAAAACCGTAGCCCAGTCCGGCGGTGAAGCTGCGGTCGGGTCCGCCGTAGGTGCCGGCCCCGTAAAGGATCCCCACCGTCGAGGCCTCCTGGTCGAAATCAGGAACCTTGATGATCAACGCCCCTCCGGCCAGGTGGAATTTTTCGTTGACCGGCATCCCGGCCTTGGGCATGAAGAAAATTATCTGGTTGCCGCCGCCCCCGGGAAACAGGGATATTCCGCCTCCCAGGGTGATGTTATCGGTAAGGCCCACCACCACCTGGGGGAAGAAAATGTAGGTGTCGGAAAAATAGCCCTCGCCTTTTTTGAGCATGTGGGCGGTGGGCCCGAAGAACAGCCGGGTAGTGTTGGGATTGGGAAACCAGTATTCTCCATCCTTGATGGATCCCGTCTGGATCTCCTGGATCTCGGTGATCTTGGCGATGGGAATGGTCATTGCCGTCACCGAGGTTTGCAATACGATATTGACAGAATCGATTTGAATGATGCTTCCTACGTTGCTGGAGCCGTCTGACGTTTTAACGATCTGGATGAAGGTGGAATCCGCCACCCGCAGCCGGCCCTTGATCGGCTGCTGGGCCAGACCCGGCGTGATCCAGAAGCAACACCCGGCCAAAAACAGCAGAGCAACGGTGATTCTTTTAATAGGCATCTTTATTACCTCTTTAAATGTTAAATATCTTGCGTCTTTCCCCGGCAGTCACCGGCTTTCGCTGTCCCGGCTTAAGGCCGCTCAACCGAAAATTTCCGATACCGACCCGCACCAGCCGCAGGGTGGGATATCCTATGGCCGCGGTCATCCGGCGCACCTGGCGGTTCTTGCCTTCGGTCAAGGTCATCTCCAGCCAGCAGGTGGGGATATTTTTGCGGAACCTGATGGGCGGGTCGCGTTCCTCCATCTCGGGCTGGGGATCCAGGATCATTGCCTGGCAGCTAAGGGTCGGATGCCCCTTTATGGTCACCCCTTTTCGCAGTTTTAAAAGATCCTTCTCCCCGGGGATGTTCTCCACCTGGACCCAATAGGTGCGGGAATGGCCCTGCCGGGGATTCAGCAGTTTGGCGTTCAGCTCGGCCTCGTCGGACAGCAGCAGCAGGCCCTCGGAGTCGGCGTCCAGCCGGCCCAGGGGATAGACGTTTTTGGGGAAGCCGAACTTGGCCAGGGTCACATGCCGGGGATCGTCCGAGGTGAACTGCGACAGCACCCCGTATGGTTTGTTGAAAGCGATCAGCATTGTTTTACCCCTTTCTGTTTATGACAGCGGACAACCCGCCGGCCCCAGCATTCATCATGCTCCAGGCTTGGTCATTTGAACCTGACCACCCCGAAGTTCTTGGTCTGGTACGACCAGTCGTACATCCACAGGGCCGACTGGTTGTTGCGCTGCTGCTTGCGGCGGATGTTCATCCTGATCTCGGCATCCCTGTTCAGCACCGGCAGGCCGACATCCTTCAAGGGCACCCTCATCTCCAGCACCCATTCCCTTTCCCCGGCCAGGGCCTTGGCCTGGAAGCCGCCGTTCCATTTCTGGTCCAGATCGTCGCGGGTGTTGTCTATCAGCTGGTCCCAGACGGTGGATGCCGGATTGACATACATCTGGTAGACCGTGTCCTTATTGGCGGCGAACAGGAATCCGATGCAGTCGTCGTTGTACACCTGGTCGTCCCGGACGGTCTTGGCGGTCTTCAGCTGGGCCATGATGGTGTCCCGGCAGACCGCGGCGATATAAAGGTCCTCCCCATCGTGCATGAAGTAGACCTGGGTGGGATCGGCCGATGCCGGGTTGCCGTCCCAGCCGCAGAAATCGGCTATCTTGCCGGCCCCCAGCCATTCATCCTTATCGAACCGGCCGTCGATGGCCGGGGCCTTTTTGGCCCGGGGGCACTCCAGGATCCGGATCACATTGGGGCTCATCTCCAGGTTATAAGATTTATCGCGCCCGAAGGGATAGGACATTTTCATCACCGGCAGGGGATACAGGGTTCCGGAGCCTTTGAACCTGAAGACGGACTTCAAGCTGTCGCCGGGGGCTATCTCCACCGGGATGCTGTTCTTGACAGCCTTCCAGTTCTGGCCGGTCTCCCATAAGATCTCGGTTTTTATAGGCTTGTCTGTGGGATTCTTGATCCTGACCTCGGCCTCCAGGGATGATAATTTTCTGCCCTCGATCAGTTCCGGCCCATCAACAAACACCGCCTTGGTGGGTATCTGATGGGCGAAGGTCTCCTCCTTAAGGCTGACGTGATCTAGATCAAAGGTATTGCCGGCCCGCACCAATGCCGAGCTGAATTTTCCGTCCTTGACGGTGACCCACAGGTACTGGTAGAAGCCGGCCAGGCTGATATTTTCCGAAGGGCCGATATCCGCCCCGGAGCTGCCCATCACCACGTAGCGGATGCCATCAATGACCTCCGAGGCATAATTGTGCCAGTGCCCGGCGAACACCGCCGTAACTTTGTATCTCTTGAACAGGTCGTGCAGCTTGTCCGGCTGTCCGGCCCCCACCCCCGCCGCCCAGAACGGCTTGTGCATGAAAATATAGATGCCGGATCTGTTCCTGAGCGATCTCAGGTCCTTCTCCAGCCACCTGATCTGGGCGGGATCCATCTGGTCCAGGGTCTCCACCAGTGAGTTGTCCATCACGATGAAATGGCTGTTCTGGTGATCGAAGGAATAATAGGGGTTGCGTCCGGTCTTTTTGATGAATATGCTGCGCACCTCGGGAGTGGTGATGTCGTGGTTGCCGGGGGTCAGGTACACCGGGCAGGAGAGCGCTTTTAACATCGGCAGGGTGGCATCCCAGTCCTTGACCGTCCCGGCCGAGTCAGCATAGCCCTGGATGAGATCTCCCACCGTCACCACCAGGTCCGGTTTTATCCGCTCGATGTCCTTCAGCACCATCTCGAAGGCCTTTTGGTTGGCTCCGCCGGTGCGGTCGGCCAGCACCACCAAACGGAAATTATCCCCGGGCCCGGCCGGCCTGGCCGTCCAGCCGTTTTGGATCAGGGCCGCCGCCAGAAGGGTTAGGATCATAACTATTTTCTTCATAATGCCTCCGATAGTTTTGATTGCTAATATATTTCGTGACAGGCAAGATCGACCCTCTTCTGATTTATCAGGGATGAGCCTGCCCTGAAATTTCATTTTTTTATTGACTGCTGAAGCGGCAGGGCGGGATCCTCCCGCCCCAGCCGCGAATTGTTGAGCCGCTCGATGAGGAAAGAAACCAAGGTGATCATTTTTTCATATTACTACAGGTTGCGTATTTCCGCAACCCAAAAATATAGTATTGGGCCTCTCTCCCTTTGGGGGAGAGGCCGGAGAGGGGTCCGTCTTTCTCCAGCTGACGTCACCAAAAAAGGCTGCCGGATGCCGGCAGCCCTTGGAATGGTTATTTTGACAGTCTCTTCAGCTCGCTCAGCCAGCTCTTGACCACCTCGAAGCTTCCCTGCCAGAATTCCGGCGAGGACATGTCCATCCCCACCTCCCTGATGATCACCTCCGGGCTCTGGGAGCCGCCGTAGGCCAGGATCTTCTCGATCTTGGGCACGAAGGGCTTGCCTTGGTCCTTGTACCGGGCGAACAGGGCCAGGGCCAAAAGCTCCCCGAAGTTGTAGGCGTAGCAGTAGAACGGGGTCTGGAAGATGTGCGGGATGTAGGCCCACTCGCTGCGGAACTCCTCGGCCACCTCCACCGCCGAGCCCAGCTGGGAGCGCAGCTGCTTGATATACAGATCGCTCAGCTGGTCGGATTTGATGCCCTGGGATATCCTTTGGTGGGCCTGGTTCTCGAACATCACGAAATAGGCCTGACGGATGACCGTGGCGTAGGAGTCGCCCAGCTTCTCCAGCAGCATGGCCCGGCGTTCCTTGTCGGACCGGGCCTGGCCTAAAAGCCTTTCGAAGACCATCAGCTCGGAGATGGTGGAGGCGGTCTCGGCCAGCGGCAGGGTGGTGTGCGACGAGGTATAATAATGATTCTGGGCGTACAGGTCGTGGACGCCGTGTCCCAGCTCGTGGGCCAGGGTGGCCACCGAGGAATTATTGCCGGTGTAGTTGAGCAGGATGTAGGGGGTGACCCCCGGCGCGATGTCGGAGCAGAAGGCCCCGGTGTCCTTGCCCGGCCGGGGATGGCTGTCGATGTGGTCGGCCTTGAAGATGGATTCGGCCTTGTCGGCAAAGCCCGGGGCAAAGTCGCGGAAGATCTCCAGTATCAGCTTTTTGGCCTCCGGCAGCGGCATTTTGGATTTAGGCGTCTCCAGAGGAGAATACAGGTCGTAGCGCCGCAGCTTCTTCATCTTCAGCAGTTTGGCCTTGTGGCGGAAGAAATCCTGGTATATCCCCACGTTCCTCCGGCAGACCTCCAGCAGGGTCTCGATGGCCGCATCCGGCACCCGGTTGTAGAAATTTCGCATGGAGATGGGGCCGGGGAAGTTCCTCAGTTTGGCGTCGTTGTCCCAGTCCTTGGCCAGCGCCCGGTAGATGACGAACAGCTTGTCCTCGTTGTCATGGTAGGGTTTGAAGACGGCCTTATAGGCCGCCTCCCGCTCCGATGCCTTGGCGCTGTAATAGTAATTGCGCACCTGGCCCTGGGTCTTGAATACCTTTGCCTTTCCGCCCCTGGGCTGGAATTTATACTCGAAGCTGTCGGTGATCAGGTTGTACATATCCACCAGGGCCTGGGAGCCGGTGACGCTCTTGCGGGTGATCAGCCTCTCCTCGCCCTGGCTCAATGTATGCTGGGCGGCCGCCCGGTTGTATTTGAACACATACTCCAGGTCCGGCAGCGCGGCGAACAGCCGGTTGGCGTTGAAATCGTCCAGCTTCTCCATCCCTTCCACCGCCAGGCCTTTAAGCCAGTGCTCCAGCGGCAGCAGGGCATCGGACAATTTGATGCCCAGGTCCTGGGTGCGTGACTTGTACAGCTTGGCGTCCTGCGATTTCAGGTCGGCGTTCTCCCACAGCTCGCCGTAAGAAGAGATCTTCGACACCCTGGTCTTCAGGTCCTCGCGGAATTCGATGACCTGCTTGAATTCGGCCAGCGACATCTGGGGCTTGAGCAGTTTTACCTGTTCCGCCATCCCGGCGATGTCCTTTTCGATCCCGGCATAGGTTTGGTCGAATTTTCCCCTGGCCACGATGTCATTAAGATTCCACTTTAACTCCTGCCCTGCCATATAAAGTCCTTCCATATATTTGGTGATGTTGTTTGCGGCGATGATATCAAATCATCTTATAATTACTGATAGCTATGCTTGATCAAGTTAAATTTATTTTTTGCTGTAAACATTCATGTTCCACAATTCACCGGGATATTTGCGTGGTTTCCATAATCCGAAACCATCTATGCAGATCGCTTCGAACCCGCATTGCCTTAGGAATAAAAGAATAGTGTGGGCATTAAAATGAAAAACATGGGCTATTAACGAAACCGTAGGGCCTTGGGCTTCAGTGTCCGGCAACCGTAAAACCAATAAACCGTTTTTTCTAAGCAATGAAGAAGCTTTCCGAAGAAACACTTCGGGATCAAGAATGTGCTCAATTACACTATACATGGCTATGACATCATATTTTTCTGTCTCGTTTTGGTCTAAAAAATCGCCTTTTATTGCATTGAACCCCGAACCTTGTATTTCCCGAATACACCGTTCTTCGGTTTCAATCCCATATGTTTCCCAACCACGGCGGTGTGCCTCTTTAAGCGTATAGCCGGCCCCGAAACCCACTTCAAGAAATCTTCCTTTGGCAGCAAAACGTTCGATATCATTCAAGCGCATCTCGGCCACATTCTGCAATGCCGCCGGATCATCAAAAACATCAAGTGTCGCTTGCTCATACAGGGGGTCATCAATCCCTGTATTGTGATATCGCTTCGAATAAATATAATCGTAAAAATCTTGATCAGGTTGAGGGTCTAACCACATCATGCCGTCATGCAGACAACGCACAGTATGGAATTTTTGTCCGTTAATTAAAAAGCTGTTGACGGGAACAATATCCCTGCGTTGACATAAGAGACATTTAATTTCATGAGTGTCTATATGTGAAATATCAGTTATATTTATATCAAAAATATTAGGTATCATGCTTTTCGGATTGATTATTATGAAATTAACCAAAAACTGATAACCAGTAATTATTAACTATCGCCTATTCTATCGGCACCGATCGGGCCTTCCATATCTGCTCGGCGTATTCCTTGATGGAACGGTCGCTTGAGAATTTGCCCATGTTGGCCACGTTGATGATGGCCTTCTCGGACCACTGGTCGGGATCGAGATAGGTCCGGCTGACCCGGTCCTGGCATTCCATGTAGGAGGCGAAGTCGGCCAGCAGCAGATAGTAGTCGCCCTTGTTCAGCAGGCTGTCCACGATGGGCTTGAACAGCCCGGGATCCTCCCGGCAGAAGAAGCCGCCGTCCAGCTGGTCCAGCACCTCTTTGAGCTGGCCGTTGGAATGATACTGGTTTTTAGGATCGTAGCCCCTGGCCCTTAACTGGGATACTTCCTCGGCCGTCAGCCCGAAGATGAAGATGTTGTCCTGGCCCACCTCCTCCATGATCTCGATGTTGGCCCCGTCCAGGGTGCCGATGGTCAGGGCCCCGTTGAGGGCGAATTTCATGTTGCCGGTGCCCGAGGCCTCCATCCCGGCGGTGGAGATCTGCTCCGACAGCTCGGCGGCCGGCATGATCAGCTCGGCCAGCGACACCCCGTAGTTGGCCAGAAAGACCACCTTGAGCTTGTTGCCGATATCGGGGTCGCTGTTGACCCTGTCGGCCACGCAGTTGATGAGTTTGATCACCAGCTTGGCCATGAAATATCCGGGGGCCGCCTTGCCGCCGAAGATGACGGTGCGCGGCACCACCGGGGCCTGGGGGTCCTTCTTGATGCGGTTGTACTGGGCGATCACCCCCAGCACGTTAAGCAGCTGGCGCTTGTACTCGTGAAAACGCTTTACCTGGACGTCGAACAGGGAATTGACGTTGATCTCCTGCCCGTTGTGGGTCCGGATGTATTCCGCCAGCCGGATCTTGTTCTCCCGTTTGACCACCCGCCACCTTTCGCGGAACAGAGAGTCCCCGGCCAGCGGGGCCAGCTCCTTGAGCAGCGACAGGTCCTTGATCCACTCCGGCCCGATATGCTTGGTGATCAGCTCGGATAGGCCCGGGTTGCATTTCTTAAGCCAGCGGCGGGGGGTGATGCCGTTGGTCTTGTTGTTGAACTTGCCGGGGAAGAATTGGTTGAACTCCGGGAACACTATCTCCCTGAGGATCCGGGTGTGCAGTTCGGCCACCCCGTTCACCGAGAAGCATCCGGCGATGGCCAGGTGGGCCATCCGCACCTGGGGCTGGGGGCCGGACGAGATGATGGACATGGCTTGTTTCTTATGCTGGTCCCCGGGATGCCTCTTCTCCACCTCGTCCATCAGCCGGCGGTTGATCTCGCCGATGATCTGCCAATGACGGGGCAGCATCCGCTCGATCATATCCACCGGCCAGTGCTCCAGGGCCTCCGGCAGCACGGTGTGGTTGGTATAGGCGAACACCTGGCCGGTGATGTCCCAGGCCTCCTGCCACTCCAGGCCCTCCTGGTCCATCAGCAATCGCATCAGCTCCGGGATGGCGATGGCCGGGTGGGTGTCGTTGAGCTGAAAGACGGTCTTCTCGGGAAAGGCCGTCATGTCCGGCTGGGTCTTTTTATAGCGCCGGATGGCGTCCTGCAAAGTGGCCGAAACGAAGAAATACTGCTGTTTCAGGCGCAGCTCCTTGCCCTGGTAGACATTGTCGCTGGGGTACAGCACCCGGGTGATGTTCTCCTTCTGGTTCTTGTCCTCCACCGCCGCCACGTAGTCCCCGCTGTTGAAGTAGCTGAGGTCGAACTCCCGGGTGGCCTTGGCCGACCACAGCCGCAGGGTGTTGACGGTGTCGTTGCCGTGGCCCGGCACCGGGGTGTCGTAGGCCATGGCCATCACCTCCTCGCCATCCTGCCACAGGAAGCGGGGCCGCCCGTCGGGCCATTTATCAATTTCCACCCGTCCGTAGAATTTCACCGGATAGAGGTGCTCGGGCCGGGGCAGCTCCCAGGGGTTCTGGTACCTCAGCCAGTTGTCCGGGGTCTCCACCTGGTAGCCGTTCTGGATCTTCTGGAGGAATATCCCGTACTCGTAGCGGATGCCGTAGCCGTAGGCCGGCAGGGCATGGAAGGCCATCGAGTCCAGGTAGCAGGCCGCCAGCCGGCCCAGGCCGCCGTTGCCCAGCCCGGCGTCCCACTCCACCTCCATCATCTCCTCCAGGTCGAATCCCAGCTCCTCCAGGGCCTTGCGGCAGGCGAAATCCATCTCCAGGTTCATGATGGAATTTCCCAGGCTGCGGCCCATCAGGAATTCCAGCGACAGATAGTAGACCCGTTTGGCGTCCACCTGGTAGTAGCGCTGCTGGGTCCGCACCCAGCGCTCCACCAGCCGGTCCCGGATGGCCAGGGCCAGGCTCAGATAGTAGTCCCGCTGGGTGGCCGAATACTTGTCCTTGGCCAGCGAGAAGGAGATGTGGTCCAGGAAGGATCTTTTGAGCGACTCTTTGTCGACCCCCTGGCGGGTCACCTCGTCGGATATTTTTATTTTCTTTTCCGGCATGGTCGATGAATATTATTACAGGTTTATAAAATGAATGGTTTCCCCCTCTCCCTTCGGGGGAGGGGCAGGGGTGGGGTCCGTGCCGGGGCGATTGCCGATCGCCCCTACAATTATTTGTCACTTATTTATGTTTGCCCTGGATTCCCAACCCCACCCTCACCCCACTTCGTTTGGCACAACAGCGGCTTTACTCAGTGCAGGCTCTCCCCGCAACGGAGAGGGAAGCTGATTGGCATGGAGATGTCGGGAATGACACTACCGCCAGGGGGGCGGGGTCGGCACCAAAACCTTTTTCGTTCTTTTCGCGGGCAGATCCTTCGGATAGCCAGGCTGGCTTACCAACCTAAGGATTACGCTATCCTAAAACCAAATCCATCAAATCAGCGTAAATCAGCGTTCAATTAATCCCCCGCTTTGCCGAACAGGGCATCCTCGATGTTGTAGGTCCCCATCGACGGCGCGTTCATGAACCCGTGCCAGGCGGCCTCGGCGTATTTCCCGCTCTCCAGCACGTAATACAGCCACTGGTCCACGTAGCGGGGATCCTCCTGGACGAAGCCCGAGCCGATGTGCTCCAGCCACTCCTGGTTGAACTTCTCGTGGGCCCCCACCGGCGGGGCGATGATCACCGGCAGGCCCAGCGCTGTGTAGAAAGACATCTCCGAGGGCTTGGTCCACAGGATGTCGGTGGTCCGCAGCTCCTGGTTGATGATGGAAAAATAGGCCCGCTTGTCCAGGGCGTAGATCACCTTGACCCCCGAGTTGGTCTGGGGATCGATACCTAGGGCCTTCAACTCCCGGTTGAAATACGAGGCCACGTCCAGCCGGGTGCCGGCCACCAGGTTGACCCTGATCTTGCCGGTGCAGATCTTCTTCTGCAGGGCCTTGACGATGGTGATGCCGATCTCGGTCTGGGCCCCGGCCCCGCCCACTAGGTAGCACAGGGTCAGGGGATGGTTGCTCTTGGCCCTGGTTTCGCCCAGGTATTTCTTCAGCACCTCGTCGTAGGCGTTGATGAACTTTTTGTTGGGATCCAGGTTGGGCAGGCGCTCGGCCAGGTCCTTTTTCAGGACCTTCTGGTCCCGGCCTCCGGTGTTCTCCCGGGGCAGGGGGAAGCCGGTCATGATGATCCGGTCCTCGGGCACCCCGTACTGCCTTAAGCGGATGGTGGCGTGGCGCGACGGTGTCAGATATTTGATCCTGGTCTGGGCCGGCTTGTCCGTCACCCACACCCGGTTGATGTCGGTGTCGGTGACTATGCAGTAGATGTCATCCAGCCCCAGGTAGTCGGCCGCCAGGGCCGGAATGAAATGGGTGGTGACCAGGGGCAGTTTTTCCTTCTTGACGTAGTCGATCAAACTGCCGCACAGCCCCCAGCGCCTGATCAGGCCCTTCACCCGGAGCACGGTCAGATTGGGCCGGGCGTTCACCTTGAAGGGATAGAACGGCGCGATGGCCTGCAGGCTGTCGTAGGCCCCGAAGATGAACTGGCCGATGCCGGGGATGGCCTTCAGCCGGGAGACCGTCTCGTAGCCGATGCGGCTCCACTGCCAGATGCCCCGCTCCCGTTCCGAGATGATCTGGTCGTTGTTGGCGGTGATGATCCGTTCGTTGGCGATCTCGTTCAGGGGGTAGGCGGCCCGCTGGTGGCCGTAGCCCATGTCCACCGAGACCACCCAGGCCCGTTTGGCTTGATCCTTTGCCGGCATAATTCAATATATTAATTTTATTATTGGGAGTTTAACCACCAAGACACCAAGGACTTTTACTCTTTAAGCTTCATGCTTTCAACTTTGATCCGGCCTGCCCGGCCCGCATCTCCCCTATCAAGGGGAGAGACAGTGGGGTGTCCCGGTGATAATATTACAATAATAGCGCCCGGACTGCAATAACAAAGTGGAGCTTTTTTTACTTTGAAAAATGAATATTAAAAGCCCCGCCTGAGGCGGAGCTTTTTCGTTTAACCTGCCTTGATCCGAGTTTACCTCACTATCAACAGCTTCTTGGTGGAAATAAAGACTCCGGCCTTAAGCTGGTAGAAGTAGATCCCGTTGGATAATATGTTGTCATTCCAGCTGATCTGATGGTACCCGGCCGGCTTCTGCCCTTCACTGATGGTCTTTACCAACTGCCCGGCCACGTTGTATACCTGAAGCTTGACATTGGCGGCTTTGGGCAGCTGATATTTAATGACTGTCTGCCCCCGGGAAGGATTGGGGTAGGCCGCCTGCAGGGCAAAGGTTTTGGGCAGGGCCGGATCGCTCGGCTGTCCTGCAACCCCGGTCAAGTTGCTGAGACGGAAGGTACGAATATCAGATGAAATCGTATTGCTACCGTTAATGGCAATATTGGCATGGTCGCCAGTGTTGATCATATACGACATCACTGCCGTATCGCCTTCCGTAACTATTTGAGCCGGTATCTCTGCAATAAAGGTATCCGCAGCCGCCCTGGTCATTGCCACTGAGGGCCATGATTTGCCAGACATTTGATAGTATAACGTGGCATTATCCACCCCGGAAAAATCGGTGATCACCGCTTTGACCGTATAGGGCCCGTAGCCGTCCAGCGAGTCGTTGTCATCGGCCAGGCTGTCCCACCAGACAATGGCCGGAGCGGCATAATCTATTCGGTACATCACATAGGTTGTGATATTGCCCATAAAGGGTGTTCCGACGCCCAGATTGTTGGTTGTGGCCGACTGGGTCTCCAGCGCTCCGCGAAGGTAAACATTATCTCCGTAGATCGCGGTGTCGGCCCCCCAGTCGTTCCCGGTCAGCCAGTCCAGCGAAGAATCGGTACTGGAGGAGTACGATCCGAACTTCCAATAAGATTGGTTTGTGGCCAGGCTGAAAAACCCTTCGCTTATGGTCGTTTTGTAGGGGGACCAATGGTTGGTTGAGGTCACTGCCTGGTTTTTGCTGTTTCCAGTGAAAATATATTTCCATGAGGCCTCGTTGTCATCGGTGGTTACTTTTGTATCCTGCTCCACGGTCTGATATATGACCACCGCCCGTCCGGCGGTGTAACAGGCCAGGTAGACCTTGCCGGTGGCCGGATTCACCGCCACCTGCCGCGGACCCGAGGGCATGGACATGGTCTTGACGCTGCGGCTGGCGCAGTCTATGATGCTCAGGCTGCTGCCGTCGCTGTTGGAGACGAACACCTTGCCGGTCACCGGGTCGGCCGCGATCCATTCCGGATGGACACCCACCTTGATGGTGCTGGTGCCGTTGGTGGCCCCGTCGATCTCGGTCACCGTGCTGTCGTTGTAGTTGGTGACATAGATCTTGTTGTTGGCCCGGTTGACCGCCACCCCTGACGGCCAGTTGCCTACGGTCACATTGGCGGTGCCGTTGGTGGCCCCGTCGATGACCTTTACTATGCCGGAGGTCTGAAGACTGGCGACATATATCTTATTGGTCACCGGATTGATGTCGATCTTGTACGGCCGGTTGGAAGGGATGGACGTTAACAC